>CATPAP010000304.1 GCA_955651875.1 Candidatus Dormiibacterota bacterium | reverse complement strand
GGACGCCGTACGCGATGGCGATGACCATCACCACGACTGTCGCAAGCAGCATGGCCACGAGAAGCAGCGGCAGGTTGATGGTGTGGAAGCTCACCGGAAGGTGAAGCAGCGGCGTCGCCAGCAACAGCACGACGGCCACGGATGCGGTGCTGGTGACGAGGTGCGCGGTGCAGCGACCCACCAGGTACACCCCGAATCGCGGCGCCGCGATGTACAGGTACTTGAGCATCCGGTAGCGCGCGCGGTCCTCGCTCACCGAGTCAGCGAATCCTCCCATCGACTCCTGGACGAAGCTCCAGAAGCCCGTGCCCACCACCAGGAACGCCAGGTACTGCGACGCTACCGAGCTCCCGGTGATGACCCGGTACATGAAGACGAGCATGAGCACCCCGGAGACCGGGCGCAGCACGGAGTAGATGAAGAAGAGCATCGGGCTGGTCCAGTTGCTGTTCACCGCCCACCCCAGCCGGAAGGCGGTGAGGAAGGCCTGGAGGATGCGACGGGGCGACGATGCGGGCAGCGCGGCGGTGCTCACATCGCCCTGCTCACCAGCCGGCCGTCCCGGCGCGCGAGGCGTTCCATGACAGTGAGTCCGACCTGCGCACAGACCGCGAAGGCCGCGAGCTGGATGCCCAGGATGGCGGCCTCGACGCCCAGGGGCAGGAGCTGCACACTGCCGGGCAGGAGCAGCTGGCGCATGGCATCGAGCCCGAGCGTCATCGGAATCACCGCCGCGCCCAGGGCGGCGAAGCCCCCCAGGGCGCGCACCGGGAAGTAGAGCCCCGACAGCAGGTACACCGGCTCCTGCATGGCGTTGGCGAGGTGCCACGCATCGCGGCCGTAGAAGAGGAAGACGCTGCCGAGCGTCATGCCCATGCCGTAGAGGCAGGTCAGTGTCAGCCCGAAGATGCCGATGGCGGGCAGCAGTGCTCCGCTCGCGTAGTGCACGTGGAACGCGATCGAGCCGAAGGCGATGACCACGGCCGCGCGCAGCGCAGTGGGGAACACCGCACCGAACGCCATGCCGAGACTCACCGGTACCAGGCTCGTCGGTGCGATCACATACAGCTCGAGGTTGCCCCCGTCGCGGTCCCAGTACAGCTGCGTGGCCATGCTCCAGAGCACGTTCTGCCAGAACGCGAGCATCGCCCCGCCGAGGACCGCGAAGCCGAGGAACCGCTCCGGCGCACCCAGCCCGCGATAGACATAGACCATCGCCAGGGTCCCGATGACCGGCACGGCGAACTCCATGAACAGCCACGATGGACGCCGGTAGAAACCGAGCACCCGCGGGTAGGCGCGGGCGATGATGGTGCGGAGGAAGAGCCTGTTCATCGGTCGGCCTCGTCGATGCCGCTGCCGACAAGCCGCACGAACGCCTCCTCGAGCGTCGCCTCGCGCTTGCGCAGCGTGAGCACGTCGCGGCCATGCGCCTCGATGGTGGTGATCACCCTCCCGAGAACCGCGTCGCCGCTGAGGATGACGGTGAGTTGTTCGGCGGTCTCGCCGGCGCGGATGGTCGCGCCCACGACGCCGTCGACGGCGCGCAGCGTCGCCAGGATGTCGTCCCCGGCGCCGACGTCGAGGTCGACAGTGGTCTCGCTCTCGACCGCGCCCTTCAGGGCGGCCGGCGTGTCCAGTGCGGCGATCCTTCCCCGGTTGACGATCGCGATGCGGTCGCAGAGCTCGTCCGCCTCGGCCATGTGGTGGGTGGTGAGGATGACGGTGCGATCGGCGTTCTCGTCCATCCAGCGGCGCACCTCGACGCGTACGTCGCGCGCCGCGCCCACGTCGAGGGCGACGGTGGGCTCGTCGAGGAAGAGCACGCGTGGATCAGTGATCAGGCCGCGGATCAGGTTCATCTTCTGGCGCATGCCGCTCGAGAGCGCGCTGACGGCACGGTCGCGCGCCTCGAACAGCCCGAGCCGGTGCAGGTACTCATCGATGCGTGCCTTCACCGGGCGGCTGGGCAACCCGTAGAACTGGCTGAACATCCACAACTGCTCGCGCACGGACAGCATCCCGTAGCCGGAGTTCTCGCCGCCGCTCACCATGGCAATGCGCGGGCGCAGCGCCCGGAAGTCGCGCACAACGTCGAGCCCGTCTACCTGCGCGGTTCCCTCGGTGGGAGCGAGCAGTGTGACGAGGATCTTGATCAGGGTCGTCTTGCCGGCGCCGTTGGGACCGAGAACCCCGAAGAGCTCACCGCGCCGAACGTCGAGGTCGATGCCGTCGAGGGCGACGACCGGCTCACCGCCTCGGAGCCTGTACACGCGGCGCAGGCCGACGGTGCGGATGGCGGACGCGGACGCGGGGGCACGCACGGCGCCATTCTCGCCGCCCGCGGGAAATATCCGTCAGGGGCGGGATGATTGCCACTCGCCTGGGACTGGGATGCGTGAAGACGTCCTCGCCGCCACCCAACGTCCTTTCCTCAAGGGCCGCACCGGGGCCTCAAGGGAGGCCATGCTCCCATGGGCGAGCGACCTATCCTTCGGCTCCGGCTACGCTGCACGCGCCGCACCGACCAACACAGCGCGAACCCGGGCCAAGTGAGAACGGCTTGGTGACCTAGCCTGGATCCTGGAGCGTGGCCAAGCGGCGGCAGCTGAGACTGCAGGATCCCTTGGCAGTGTGCTCACGATCACAAGCCTCTGGCCCGCACCACCCTGCGAAGCGTTCTTGGTGCCGAAGTGGCTACGGGGAAAGTGTCAAGAGCTCGCCGGCTTGTCCGTCTGAAGCGTGGAAACGGCAGATGTAGACGAGGGCGCCGCGCGTGGGGAATGTGGCGATCAAATCGGCGACGCCGCCCGGCGGTACATCAACGTTTACGGCTTCGGCGGCGATTGAGAAATTGTGCAGAACGGGAGTCGCATTGACGATGTGAACGCGGATCGACTCGCCCGCAATGCCCTCGAGGAGCGTCGGCGCGAAATAGGGGCTGCCCGGGCCGCTTCGCCCCATGGTCAAGGTGATGGTCGCCGCGCTCCGAACGTCTGCGACACCCTGGTAGTCAGCGAAACACGGCGCCTGGGGTAGGGCGAGGTCATCACCTACGCTGGGCAGCGGAGACGGTGGACCTCCACTGGTCGCGACAGTTTGCGGCGTCGGACACGCGACGGGTGCGCTGCTCACAGCCGCGGAGCCGCTGCCGCTGTGAGATGCCACCGTGGGTGTCGTGACCGGCGCGCCGCCGCTGCAGGCGACGCAAGCCAAAGCGCTCACTGCCGCGATTGGGTACGCACGCCATGCGGCTCTCGCGATGGACGGCAGACGTCCCAGCAGCGGTCGCGAGACCATCGGGTCGAGGCGAGTGCTCATTTGAGGAGACCTCTGCGACACGCAGCCAGGAACCGTCCAACGCTCGCGCTCAGCCGAGCCTCAAGACGCGCTCCCACCGGACCAAGTATCGCGCCTCGCGCGCACAGCGGCCATAGTCGAGAAGGCCGTCGCCGCATCGTTTCAAGGGTGATTAGCGAATACTGGCTTGACCGAGACCTGAACTACCTTGAGTGAACCGTCGACCCTCTTCTACGACAACAGGTTGTACACCTCGAAGCCGGTCTCCTGTGGTGGCGAAGCAAACCCGCCCTCGATGCCCTGCTGCATGCGGGGCATCAGGGTGCCGTCGCGGAACTTCTTCCAACTCTCCTGCGAATCGTGTACAGCGATGATCGTCCAGCCGCCATCCGACGGGCCAGCCGCGTGGTAGATCTGGCCCTCTGGCAACTTGTCTTTCGAGGGAGGTACCGCCGCGATTGACGCCTCGTACTGCTCCTTCGTCCCACCCGGAAAGTGATGCACGACCCCGTACGCCATCTGGTTCTCCTCTGAGGGATGGGTCTAACGACCGCAGGCTGCGCGGTGTAGATCCGTAGAATGAGCGTCGTGGCAAGGCGGAGAACGGGGGACCTGCGCGTGCGAGTGCCGGGAGTCCTCTCTATTGCGCGGAGCACGCCGTGGTGTACTTTCCTGTAGAAGGAAATAGTGGGCCTGAGTGATGGCGGCCGCAGTCGCAGAAGCCCCGGCCTCCACGGGAGCAGCGCCATGATCCTCACCATCGCGACGTTCGATGAGTCCGGGCCGGAGCTTGACGAAGGGATCCCCACGTGCGCGAGGAGGTGGTCCCTACGCTCGTGGGCGCCGAGGGGCTCGTGGCGGGCCATTGGGTCGTCGATCGTGACGGTGGCCGCCGCCTGTCCGTCATAGTCTGGCGCGATGCCGACGCCGTTTCGGCGGCGATGCCCGCGGTCATGGCGGGGGGCGCGGCAGTGTGCGAGGCTGCGGGCCGTGGTCAGCAGGCCGCCCCAACGAGCACTGCGAGGTATGAGGTCTTCGCCAGCCTGCCCTGATTGCCGCACCGCGTTGAACGTCTAGGTACATTTTCGAATACTGGCATGGGTAAGGGTGTCCTCAGTTGGCTACCCCGAGGTGCTAGCGAAACCCACCATCGGAATGCAAGATCTGGCCGGTTATCCACCCACCGTCAGCTGAAAGCAGGTACCGGACCAAGGCGGCGCTGTCGGAGGTTTGCCCGACACGACCGAGCGGAGTCCGAGCGATCAGCACATTGCGCGTCTCGTCTTTGATCCAGCCGGTGTCCGTCGGGCCGGGGTTGATGCAGTTCACTCGGATGCCACGCACGCCGAGTTCACGGGCTGCCGCCAGAACGATTCTGTCAAGCGCACCCTTGCTGACGCCGTACGGTACGTTGTCCTGCAAGGCGTCGCTCGTGAAAGCGACGAAGCGTCCGTCATTACCGGGAAGCCGTTGCGCGAACTGCTTGAGCAGCAGTGCAACGGAACGCGCGTTCACGGCAAAGTGGCGATCGAATTCTTCCGCACTCGTCTGCATCAGCGGCAATCCGACGTCACGGCAATGCGCCGCGACCACAGCGCTGAACGGCTCGAGCTTCATGACAAACGAGTCCAACAGTGCCACTACTGCGGCTGGCTCAGAGAGGTCGGCTTCGTGGACTTCTGCCTTGACTCCCCTCGCGCGAATCTCGGTGAGGAGTGCCGCGGGCTCGTCGGCGCCGCTCGACGGATCCATCAGACGGTCGTAGGGTGGCCAGCAGGTAAGGCCGATGTCCCATCCAGCGTCGGCCAGCCCGATCGCGATCGCCGCCGCGATACCGGCTCGTCGTCCAGCTCCTGTGATCAGGCACGTGGGCATGCGACGAGCTTAGGGGCATCGTCAACGGTCACCGGCAGACGCCCCACCAGCAGGAGCGACCTAAAGCGGTGCGCCTCGCCGGTCGCGCGTGTCACGGCGTCGCGGGTGCGGCTCCGTGCATGACCGACAAGAAGCGGTCGATCATCGCGTTCACCTGCTCGGGTACCTCGAGCTGGTTGAAATGACCAGACCCGACCGTCTGACCGATCACGATTGCGGGGTTGGCCTCCAGCAGGAAGGCCGAGCCGTTCGACGGCACCGCGGATCCGATGGTGAGGACCGGCACGTCGCATTCGCGCAGTGCCGCCACCGAGTCGTACGCAGCCATCGTCTCCAGCATGGGGATCGCGATGTCGTTCGGGACTGCGCACATGGTCTCGGTGATCCGGGCGCGGCGCTCCGCGTCGTCGGTGGGCAGGAACATCTGGTCGATGAACTGGCGGCGGCCGGCGGGCCCATCGGGGCCCTGGAACGAGGGCACGAGCTGACCGGCGAGGTCCTTCCAGACCTCTTTGCTCAGCCGCGGAGGATCGACCATGACCACCGCGCCGACGAGCTCGGGCGCTTGCTGTGTCAACGCCAGCGCGACCATCGCGCTCAGGCTGTGACCGACGACGACGCTGCGGCCAAGGCCGAGGTCGCGCGCAAGCGTGGCCACCTCGGTGGCGAGTGCTTCGATCGTGTACTCAGTGGGTGCCGCGCTCTCGCCGTGCCCGGGCAGGTCGACGGCGACGACTCGGTGCGCCGTCGAGAAGTGGGCGAACTGCGGGGCGAAGAAGCTGCGATCGCCGCACCACCCGTGCAAGAACACCATGTCCGGACCGCCCTCGCCCGCCGCGTCGTACGCAAGCCCGCTCATACCAACCTCGGTAACGGCCCGCGCCTCGACATCAAGGAGAGGACCTGCAGGCGCCGGATGGAGTCGGCCTCGACAGTGACGTGAAGCCGGGGGTGTTGGGGGTGCCCGGCGCCTGCGGCCCATGGTTCCCAGATGGAGGGAGAACCCCACATCTTGTGGTTCCGCGCAAAAGGTACCACATCATGCAGGGCTCCGTGCAACCCGCCTTCGCTGGTGGCAACAGGCCGGACGGTCCCGCCGCTGAATTCGGGTTCGGGCGCGATCCGATACCCTTGCCCGGCGTCATGGCCAAGAAAACCCGCAAGCAGAAGCATCGCGCTGCCACAAGGCGAACCGGCCCGTCGATCGCGCCGCCGACGGCGACCGCACCGACCGGGGTCGCCGTCGAGGCCGAGGACCTCCAGCCGGTGGCGCCGGTGGGGCCGGTGGCCGCGTCCGCGTCGGTCGCCATCGACCTGGGTACCCCCGACCCCGGGCGCCGGCGCGTCGAGCGCCTCTCCGGCATCGCCCCGGCGCCGCGCGCCCGCCCCCCGCGGGGTCAGTCGGCCGCCTACATCCAGCCGCTCGAGAGCGATGACGCCGCCATCCCCTTCGACCGCGTGCCCTACGTGCCCGCCGACCTCAAGCGAGTCGCCATCATGGCCGCGCTGATGATCGCCCTCATCATCGTTGCAGACATCATTGTCAGCAACGTCGTGAAGTAGGCGGCGTTGCGCGTCATCCTCTACACCGGCAAGGGCGGGGTGGGCAAGACCACCGTCGCCGCGGCCACCGCGGTGGCCTGCGCCAAGCTCGGCCACCGCACCTTGATCATCTCGACCGACGCCGCCCACTCGCTCGGCGATTCCCTCGACGTCGAGCTCGGTGACCACCCCACCCGCGTTGCCCCCAACCTCGACGCGCAGGAGATCAATGCCCTGCACGAGATGGAGGAACACTGGGAGAGGGTCCATCGCTACCTCATCTCGCTGTTCGCATCCTGGGGAGTCGACGACTTCGTCGCCGAGGAGATGGCCACGCCGCCCGGGATGGAGGAGGTGGCCAGCCTGATGTGGATCAAGCGCCACAAGGAGCAGGGCAAGTACGACGTCGTCATCGTCGACTGCGCGCCCACCGGCGAGACCCTCCAGCTGCTCGCCTTCCCCGACGTGGCGCGCTGGTACCTCACCAAGATCTTCCCGGTCGAGCGCAAGGTGTGGAAGGTGGCGCGTCCGATGGTGCAGCCGTTCACCAACATCCCGCTGCCCACCGACGACATCTTCGGCCACATCAAGGACCTGCTGTTCGACCTCGACGGGATGAAGAACATCCTCGGCGATCCCAAGGTGTGCACGATCAGGCTGGTGCTCAACCTCGAGAAGATGGTGGTCAAGGAGGCGCAGCGCGCGTTCACGTACCTCTGCCTCTACGACTACCTCACCGATCTGGTGGTGGTCAACCGTGTGCTCCCCGACGAGGTGACCGACGAGTACTTCGACGCCTGGCATCGCGCGCAGAAGAAGTACGACGCCATGGTCGACACGGCGTTCTCCCCGGTGCCGATCCGGCGCACGCCGCTGTTCGACCACGAGATCGTCGGGCTGGACTCGCTCGCCGAGATGGCCGAGTCCATCTTCGGCGCCACCGATCCCACCCAGCGTTTCCACAAGACGGTCTCGCAGCACCTCAAGAAGGTCGGCAGCAACTACGAGCTGCAACTGCAGCTGCCGTTCGTGGCCAAGGACGACGTCGACATCACCCATCGGCCCGGCGAGCTGTTCGTGAGCGTGGGCCCGTACAAGCGCGAGATCAGCCTGCCGCGCGTGCTCAACGGCACCACGGTGACGCGCGGCAAGCTCGAAGAGGGCATGCTGCGAGTCACCTTCTCGGTGGCCGGGAAATGAGCGACTCGGCCCTCTCCGCGACCAAGGTCTGCAGCGACGCGGCGCGCCTGCTGGCCAGCTCCTTCAGCGAGATCGTCCCGCCCGAAGCACAGCTCCACCTCCTCAACGCGCAGCGCGAGCTGCTGCTCGCGATCGCCGTGATCGTCGAGCACAACAGCGGACGCAGCCCGCAACGTCCGCGGGGTCGCGGGGCGCCGGCCAAGCGCGCGTCCCGGCGCCCCAAGCGCGTCGAGCTAGATTGATCCGCCGCGACCGCCGGGCCGTGCGGCCTTCGCAGGTGGTCGTGGACGGGGTGGCGTGGCCGGTGCAGGGAGCACAGGCGGCCATCGTCGACGGCTCGCGCGTGCTCCTTCAGCTGCGCCCCTTCCCCCCGGGCTGGGAGCTCCCCGGCGGCCACGTCGAGCGCGACGAGGACCCCGCGCAGACCGCCGTCCGCGAGGCCGAAGAGGAGACCGGCTACCGCGTCAACATCCGCGGGCTGGTCGGCGTGTACTCCTGGAGCGGGCTGCGCAACGCCGCCGACGCCGTGTTCCTCGCCGAGATCGCCGGTGGCGAGAAGCACTGGAGCATCGAGGCGTGGCGATCCGTGTTCGTCTCCGCCGACCGCATTCCCCGCACCGCCTTCCCGTGGTGCCGGCAGCGTGTGTACGACGCCCTGGCCCGCTCCGAAGGCGCCCCGCCTGTGCATCGGGTGCAGCCGATCACGGTGCGCAACGTGGTCACCTTCGGGACCAGCTGGCTGAGCGCGCCGCTTGACCGGCTGAGAAGGCTCGGCGACCGCGACGACGCCGCCGAGTAGCCCGGCTCGCGTCCCCGAGCGCCCCGGCTACGCTGCCCGACCGTGACCCAGGCTCTCCTCTTCGGCGGCGGCCTGCTCCTCATCGTGGCGGCGTCGGAGCTGTTCACCAACGCTGTGGAGTGGGCGGGCTTCCGCATGAAGCTCGCCAAGGGCGCCACCGGCAGCCTGCTCGCGGCTCTGGGAACCTCACTGCCGGAGACGGTGGTTCCCATCGTCGCGCTGGTGGCCGGGCAGCCGTCGGCGGCGTCGGTGGCGACCGGGGCGGTGCTCGGTTCCGCCTTCCTGCTGCTGGCGGTCGGCACCGGCGTCACCGCGTTCGCAGTGCTGATGCGCCGCAGCCGGCGCCGGCTCGAGCCCGACGCGGCCCAGGTGCGCCGCGACCTCGGCGTCTTCATCGCCGGCTTCTCGGTGGTGCTCGTGGCCATCGTCCTGCCCCGGCCGGCGCGGATCGTGGTCGCCATCGGCCTGCTGGTGACGTACGCGCTCTACGTGCGCGCCACCCTCCTCGGCGGCGTTCCCACCGAGGAGATGCCCGAGCCACTCCACCTGGTGCGCTGGCGATCCAGCCAGCCCCCGACCGCCCTGATCACCATCCAGCTGCTCGGCGCCGTCGCCATTCTCATCGTCGGCTCCGATCTCTTCGTCACCGCGCTCAACAATGTGGCCAGCTCCCTGCACACCAACCCCCTGACGCTGGCGCTCATCGTCATCCCGGTGGCGACCGAGCTGCCCGAGACGCTCAACAGCGTGCTCTGGGTGCGCAGCGGCGACGACGGCCTGGCCTTCGGCAACGTCGCCGGCTCCGCCGCATTCCAGGCGTGTGTGCTCGGCTTCATCGGGCTCACCTTCACGCCGTGGCGGCCCGACCTCAACGGCGTGCTCAGCGGGCTGTTCACCCTGGGCACCGCCGTCTACCTGCTGGTGCTGCTGCGTCACGGCTCGGCGCACGGGCGCTGGCTGCTCCTCGCCGGCCTGCCGTGGGTCGGCTACGTCGTCGCGGAGATTGCCGCCGGCGGCAGGCTCGGCGGTTGAACGGCGCCGCGCCGTACCCGATCGCGACAATGTGCGGCGTTCCTGCACACATCGACGGGGAGACAGCATGAAGCTCGACGGAAAGGTGGCCGTTGTCACCGGCAGCGGTCGCGGCATAGGTCGCGCCTACGCCCGCGGGCTCGCGCAGGCGGGGTGCGCGGTGGTCATCAATGACGTCGACGGCGATGTCGCCGAGCAGACCGTCAAGGAGCTGACCGACAGCGGTGCCAAGGCTGTTGCCGAGGTGGTGCCGGTGGGCGGCACCGAGGCGGCCGAGAAGCTCGTGCAGCGCGCCGTCGACAGCTTCGGTGGCATCGACATCATGTGCACCAACGCCGGCATCCTCCGCGACCGTGTGCTCTGGAAGATGACCGACGAGGACTTCGACTCGGTCATCGAGACGCACCTGCGCGGCACCTTCACCTGCGCGCGCGCCGCCGCGATCCGCATGCGCGAGCAGGGACGCGGCGGGCGCATCGTGGTGGTGTCATCGTGGGCCGGCCAGCGCGGCAACTTCGGGCAGACCAACTACGCGGCCGCTAAGGCGGGCATCGCGGCCTTCGCGCGCACC
The DNA here is from genome assembly GCA_955651875.1 of Candidatus Dormiibacterota bacterium. Classification (GTDB taxonomy): domain Bacteria; phylum Chloroflexota; class Dormibacteria; order Aeolococcales; family Aeolococcaceae; genus Aeolococcus. The sequence goes on along the minus strand of CATPAP010000304.1, from coordinate 1,325 downwards.
TGGGCGATGGAGCTCGCGCGCGCGGAGATCACCGTCAACGCCATCGTCCCCAACGCGATCACGCGGATGATCGCCAGCATCCCCGGCATGGCGGAGATGGTCGAGGCCGCCGAGAAGGGAACACCGCTCCCCGACATGGTTCGCAAGCAGATGGGCATGGGAATGCCCGAGGACGTCGCGCCGCTGCTCGTCTTCCTCTGCTCGGACGCGGCCAAGGACGTCACCGGCCAGTGCGTCGGGCTGGGCGGCGACAAGCTGTCGCTCTGGTCACACCCGCACGAGGTGAGCACCGCATACCACGACGGGGCCTGGACGGCGGACGCGATCGCGCAGACTTGGTCGACATCGGTCGGATCGCGACTGGAGAGCTACGGGATCCCGTTCCTGGGCGGGGGGAAATAGCCGGCGAGGGGCTGCGGCGGTGAGCCTGCGCGACGCCCTGCTCGTTGTTGTCGGAGGCCTCGTCGCGGGCATGGCGAACACGGTCGCGGGTGGTGGGTCGCTACTCAGCTTTCCGCTGCTCGTCGCCCTCGGGCTACCTCCACTCGACGCCAACGTCACCAACACCGTCGGCATCCTCCCGGCGGCGCTCGGCGGCATCGCCGGCTTCCGCCGCGAGCTGCGCGGCCAGGGTTCGCGGCTGCTCGGGCTGCTGCCGGTCTCGATCGTCGGCGCGCTCGGCGGCGCCGCGCTGCTGCTCACCACCCCCGCCCACGCCTTCAACCGCATCGTGCCCGTCCTCATCCTGCTCGCCTGCGCCGTGCTCCTCCTCCAGCAGCGCATCGCCCGCCTCCTCGAGGGCCGGCACTCGCACAGGACGTGGCTGCTGCGCGCCGGGCTCTTCGTCACCGCGATGTACGGCGGCTACTTCGGCGCTGCGGTGAGCGTGGTGGTGCTCGCACTGCTCGCCGTGACCATCGACGACACCCTGCAGCGGCTCAACGCCGTCAAGGTACCGCTCGCGGGGGCGATGAACCTCGTCTCCGGGATCGCGTTCGCCATCTTCGCGCCCGTGCACTGGGTGTACGTCCTCGTGCTCGCACCGTCGACGCTCGTGGGCGGTCGCATCGGCGCCGCCGCGGCGCGGCGCATCCCCGACCAACCGCTGCGCATCGCGGTCGTCGTGCTCGGCGTGATCGCGGCCGCGTGGCTCGCGTTCTCGCACTGACGCTTGGGCCGGGGTGCTCGCCGAGCCGGCCGCCGTGGGCTGAGCGTCAGCCCGGCTGGGGCGGCGACGGTGGATCCGCCGTGCCCGGCGGCGGGGCTGGCGGCCAACCCGACGGCACATCCGCAGGCGGTCCAACTCCGGCCGGAGCCGTGCGGGC
>CATPAP010000303.1 GCA_955651875.1 Candidatus Dormiibacterota bacterium | reverse complement strand
GCTCGAACATCGGCTTGACGAGCGCAATGAGATCGGCGGTGCTGGCGATCTCGATACGGTCGAGCTGGGCAACAGCGGCTGCAACACTCAGGTAGGAAACGTCGATGGTGATCACGTCGACGGAGTCGGGAACTCGTGCGGTGTCGAGGTCACCGACGTTCACCGCCTCGAGGTTGACCACCCGTGGGTGCTGGCGGAGAGAGCCAAGGAGCTGGCCGTGGCCGGCGTCGACGGCGTAGACGAGCCGGGCGCCGGCCTCGAGAAGCACCGTGGTGAAACCGCCGGCTGCAGCGCCGACGTCGAGTGCCACACGGCCGGCCACGTCGACGTCGAAGGCAGCGAGCGCCGCGCGCAACTTGACCGAGCCGCGCAGCGCTGTCGCCGGTCGCATGGTGACGCGCGAGACCGCTCGCAGCCGCGACCGCGGGTTGGTGACCGGGACGCCGTCGACGAGCACGTCCCCGGCGGCGATCAGCGAATGCGCGTCATGATCCGGGAACAGGTCGCTGACCACCTCAACGAGCGCGCGTCCGTCACGAGCCACGATGCGCCGGAGGTCAGCCGGGTGAGCGCGAGGCGGCCTCGGCGACCAGGCGTGTGACGACCTCGGCTGCCGGGAGATTCTCCTGCGAGCCGGCGCGCGTCGAGCGCACGTTGACCACGCCATCGCCGCGCTCGATGTCACGACGGCCCACCACCACGATGTACGGCACCTTGCGCAGCTCGGCGTCGCGGATTCGGGCCTGCATGCGCTCGCCTGGCTTGTCGTTAACAGCGGCGCGGAGCCCGGCGGCGCGCATCGTGTCACGCAGGCCGTTGGCGTAGTCGATGACCTCGGGGGCATCGTCCTGGACCGGGACGATCTCACACTGGACCGGCGCCAGCCATACCGGGAAGTGGCCCGCGTAGTGCTCGAGGAGCACGCCGAAGAATCGCTCCACCGAGCCGAAGAGGGCGCGGTGGATCATGATCGGACGCGATTGCGTGCCATCGGCCTCGACGTATCCGAGGTCGAAGCGCTGAGGCATCTGGAAGTCGACCTGCACGGTGGACATCTGCCAGGTGCGACCGATCGCGTCCCTCGCCTGCACGGAGATCTTGGGCCCGTAGAAGGTGCCGCCTCCCTCGTCGAGGCGCAGCTCGAGGTTCATCGCCAGGGCGGCGGCTCGGAGCGCCTCGGTCGCCTCTGTCCACTCATCGTCGGTCCCGAAAGCCTTTCCCTCGGGTTTGGTCTGCAGCTCGAGAAAGAAGTCGGACAAACCATAGTCGCGCAGCAGATCGAGAACGAAGGTCAGCAGAGCACGCAACTCGCCGCCCATCTGCTCCTTGCTGCAGAAGATGTGTGCGTCATCCATGGTCAGGCCGCGCACACGCGTGAGACCGTGAACCACCCCGGACTTCTCGTAGCGGTACACAGTCCCGAACTCGAAGAGCCGCAGCGGCAGCTCGCGGTAGCTGCGCTGGCGGCAGCGGTAGATGAGGATGTGGAACGGACAGTTCATCGGCTTGAGGTAGTACCTGGTGCCGCCGTCGAGCTCCATCGGAGGGAACATCCCGTCCGCGAACCACTGCAGGTGCCCGGAGGTCTGGAAGAGGTCCTCCTTGGTGATGTGCGGCGAGTTGACGAACTCGTACCCCGCCGCCTGGTGCCGCTGGCGCGAGTAGTCCTCCATCAGCTTGCGGACCAGCCCGCCCTTGGGGTGGAAAACGGGGAGACCCGAGCCGATCTCGTCCGGGAAGGAGAAGAGGTCGAGCTCGGCGCCGAGACGCCGGTGATCACGGCGGCGCGCCTCCTCGCGCTGTGTGACGAACGCCTCGAGCTGCTCTCGCTCGAAAAAGGCGGTGCCGTACACCCGCTGCAGCTGCTCGTTGTTCTCGTCGCCGCGCCAGTACACACCGGCGACGCGCAGCAGCTTGACGGCGCGGAGGTGTCCGCTGTGCGGCACGTGCGGACCGCGGCAGAGGTCGACGAAGTCGCCGGTGCGGTACACCCCGACGGCGTCGACCTCGCCGCCCATACGGTCGATGATGTCGAGCTTGAACGGCTGGTCGATGCCCGCGAAGAACTGCCGCGCTCGCTCGCGCTCCATCACCTCGCGCTCGAACGGGAGACGGCGCTTGGCCAGCTCCTTCATCCGCGTCTCGATGCGCCCCAGGTCCTCCTCGGTGAAGTGCGCGCCGCCGGGCAGCCGGAAGTTGTAGAAGAATCCCTCCTCCGTCGCCGGCCCCACGTCGTACTGTGCGCCGGGGAAGAGCTCGACAACCGCGGCGGCCATGAGGTGAGCCGCGCTGTGGCGAAGAATGTCGAGCGTCAACTCGGCGGGCGCCTCGATGGGTGGGCCGGCCTCGGCCGAGTCGTCGACGATATCCTCAGGCATGGCCGCGAAGTGTAGAGGCTGTCAGGCGACTCCCCGCGCCGCCGGGAAGGGCGTCAACTGCAGAACCGCGACATTCCTCGCGGCACGTCCTCGCGCGCCTCGGAGATGCGGGAGATCGCTGCCTCGGGGTTGTGCG
>CATPAP010000302.1 GCA_955651875.1 Candidatus Dormiibacterota bacterium | reverse complement strand
CTTGACCAGCTCGCGCACCAGTTCAGGTGGGTGCTGAAAGTCGCCGTCCATGACCACCATCACCTGTCCTCGGGCGGCCCGGAAACCGGCGACGACCGCCCCTGACAGGCCACCGGGGCGCTTGCCACGAGGCCGGTGGAGCATCGAGATCTCAGGGTGACGGGAGCTGAGAGAACCGATCACGTCGGGGGTGGCATCGTCACTGTCGTCGAGGAACAACAGCTCCCAGGAACGGCCAAGCCCGGTCATCGCCTCCGAGAGGCGCTCGGTCAAGACAGCCACGTTGCCGACCTCGTTGCGGGTCGGCACGAGAACGGAGAGATCGACAGCCGTCGGGACCGCCTGCGGACGTGCTTCGCCAGCACCTGGCGCCGGGGTGAGAGTCACCCATCCTCTTGGGTTGGACGGACTCTTGTCGAGGTCGGCGGTCGTTCCGGAGGAAACGGTGGACGTCAAGTCCGTCATCAGCTCCCCCCCACTCCGGTCGATGTCGAATCCCGGGATGATACAGAGGTCGCACCAATCCACGACTCCACAGCCCAGCTCAATTCGGGAAGGTGGTTCTGAGGCCAAGCGGCGTCAGCTCGCCGGGAATCTCGCCTTGAGGTGGCGCATGACGGCTACGCCGTAGGCGCCGTAGGGCACGCCTGCGTAACTGTCGATCAGCGATGGTCCGTGGCAGCCCTGCCAGGGGTTCCAGGCCCAGGCGAGGTATCCGATTCCGCGTCCGTCGAGCCACGTCATGAACTCATCCACGAAGGCCGACCTGCAGTCCGTCTCGCCGAACTCCGTGACGAGCATTGGCGCGCCGTGCAGCCCGGACACCGTCCGTTGCCAGCACGATGGGCCGCATCCAGCGGGCCCGTAGACGTGCCAGGCGGCGACGAGCGCATGCGCCGGGTCGTCAGGCTCGTGCGCTCGCCAGCCGCTGAGATCGGTGGCGTGCGCGAGCCCATCGAGCAGCAACGGGTTTCGCGCCTCCGCCGCTCGTACTGCGTCCACGAGCTGTTGCATGCCTGCTGCCCGGTACCCGCGCGTTCCGGGGCGTGGTGGCACCATGCAGCCGTCGCGCCAGCAGGACCAGGAGATGCCATGGGGCTCGTTGTACAGCTCGAAGATCACGTAGGGGTCGCTCCGGAAGGCCGCCGCGACCTCTTGCCAGAAGCGCACGGAATGATCGGCGTCGGCCATGTCCTGCTGACCGGTCGCGAGCTGGCTGCCCGGTGCGGACCAGTGCAGGTCGAGGTCGACGACGATGCCTCGATCCTCGAGGAGGTGCACGAAGAGGGCGACCACTCTGCGGTACGTCGCGCCGGACGAGGCGGCGGGCAGCCTGTTGATGCCCAACCAGCAGTCCTCGTTGAGAGGCACGCGAACCGCGTCGACATGCCATTCGGCCACCGCGGCGACAGCGGCCGGCCCGGTTGGTCCCGCGAACGCTCCATGCCCGCCAAGGCACGCGTACTCGGCACCGGACCACACCACGCCGCCAAGTTGGACAGCACGGCCGCCGGCCGTCACGAGCCGACCTCCAACGACGTCCACCCCACCCATCGGGCGAACCGGAGCTGGCGTCGCCGAACTCGCGGGTGGGCCAGAGCCGACGGCATGGATGAGCACCGCGGTGGCCGCACCCGCGAGGGTGACGACGCCGATCGTCGACGCCCAGCGGTGACGACGCATACCCTGCCGCATGGCGCTCATCATGGCCGGTCCCGGCCTCGGCCTCGCTTTCGACGTTCCCTCTCCCGCGTCGCGCCGACATCCGCCCGGTCAGTTTCCATGCCCCTACGCCACACGGCAGCAACCCTAGCCATCGAGGGACAGGACTCGCCAAGATGCCTGTTGCCGCCGTGGCGAGCGTTTTCCACGCGGCAACTTGCCGGACGCTCGGGTGACCGGTGAGGTTGTGGCGCAGTTCTCGCGTGCTACGCTGCCAGGCTCGCCGCGGTGTTCTGGTCGGACGCCGCCATGTACCGATGGGGGGTCGCGTTGATGTCTGGTCACGACACTTTCCGTGCCGTCACCTTGCGCCGCCTGAGGCGGCGAGAATCGATAACGACAATCGGCCTCGGCGCATCCCGCGCCCGTCGTCGCCGGCCCGGTATGCGCTTTCGGGTCGGTGCCGGTCTGGCCCTTTCTGTGCTCCTGGCGACCGCGGGGCTCGGCACATCCGTCACGAGAGTGAGCGCAGCCCCGGTCATCTCGACCGCCGACACCAGCGGCCAGGGCTGGTACCCCGACGAGGCGGCGCTGTCACCCAGCGTCGTGGCCAGTGCCAGCTTCGGAAGCCGCTGGTCGGCCAGCGTCTCCGGCCAGGTCTACGCTCCCCTGATCCGTTCTGGATCCACGGTCATCGCGGCAACGGAGAACAACGAAGTCGACGGACTCAGCCTCAGCGCCGGCGCCGCCCTCTGGACCCACAGCCTCGGCCAGCCGTGGCCAACCTCGACGATCAGCTGCACCGACATCACACCCACCGTTGGCGTCACCGGGCGCCCCGTGCTGAGCCCCGACGGCAGCACCCTATACGCCGCCTCCAAGACCTACACCGGCACCGACACGGCCCATCCGGTGTACAAGCTGCACGCCCTGTCGGTAGCGACCGGTGCCGAGTTGACGGGATGGCCGGTGACGATCGCGGGACCAGCCGACAACGACCCCTCGGTCACATTCAACCCCCTGGCCTTGCTGCAGCGACCCGCGCTGGTGCTGCTCAGCGGCGTCGTGTACGTCGCCTTCGGCTCGCTGTGTGACAACCCGCTGGCCCGCGGCTGGATCGCCGGCGTCTCCACGACGACGGCCAAGCTCACGGCGCTTTTCACCACCGAGGCGCATACCACGGCGTCCAAGCCCTTGGGGAGCGTGTGGGAGAGCGGCGCCGAACTCGTCTCCGACGCCCCCGGGCAGCTCATCTTCGCCACCGGAAACGGCGCGACGCCCCCGGTCGGGTCCACCGCGCCGCACACCCTGGCCAACTCAGTGGTACGCCTGAGCGTGGGCAGCGCCGGCAAGCTCGCCGTCCAAGACTTCTTCGCGCCCTACAACGCCGACACCCTCAACGTCAACGATCAGGACCTCGGCTCCGGCGGGCCCACTCTGCTGCCGTCCATCTTCGGCACGACGAGTCATCCGAGCGTGATCCTGCAAGGCGGCAAGGCCGGCTACCTCTATCTGCTCGACGCCGCGAAGTTCGGTGGCCGCGGCAGCACCCAGGACAACGTCGTCCAAAAGCTCGGCCAGTACGGACGCATCTTCAGCCAGCCCGCCGTCTACCCGGGCGAGGGCGGCTACGTCTACAGCCTCGAGGACGGGAAGCCGCTGCTCGCCTTCAAGAACACCCCGACCACGGGTGGAATGCCCCACCTGTCGAAGGTCGCCCAATCCTCGGCCACCTTCTACTTCACCTCCTCCTCAGCGGTCGTCACCTCCAACGGAACCACCCCTGGCAGCGCGCTGGTCTGGGCGATCCACTCGCCGACCAAGGACGGCCTGAACTCCACCCTGGTCGCCTTCAAGGCAGTCCCGGTCGGCAATGTGCTGACCCAGGTGTTCTCCGCCCCGATCGGGACCGCCGCCAAGTTCGGCCGGCCGCTGGTAGCTGATGGCAACGTGCTCGTCGGCACCCGAACAGGGACCGTTCTCGACTTCGGCAGCTCTCACTCTCAAGTCACGATCGGTGACCCGGCAGCCGGCGGCTGGACCCTCAACGGATCCGCCAAGATCGTCAGCGGCGCGACCCAGCTGACGGCGGCCCTCACCAAACAAGCCGGCAGCGCCGTGTTCCCGACCGCCGTCTCCAGTAGGGGGATCACCGCTAACTTCACCAGCACCATCGGCGGCGGCACCGGCGCCGATGGCCTCACCCTGGCCCTGCTGGATGCCAGCACCTCCACTCCGACCTCCCTGGGCGCGGCCGGAGACGGGGAAGGGTTCGGGGGCCTGCCCGGGGTAGCGGTCGCACTCGACACCTACAAGGGTTCGACCGCCGACCCGTCCAACAACTTCGTCGGCGTGGCCACCGGCTACGTCAACACCAAACTCACCTTCGCCGCAACAGCAAGCGCGATCCCGGCATTACGCACCGGCACCCATCAATGGCAGGTCAGCACGAATGCCGCGGGAGCCTTGAGCGTGAGCGTCGACGGAACGGTCGTGCTCCAGTCAACAGTTCCCTTGCCGCCCATGGTGTATCTCGCGTTCACCGGCGGCACCGGTGGCTCGACCGATATCCATACCGTCAGCAACGTCTCCGCCACAGCCTCGCAGTAACGGGTCCGCTAATTCCTCGGTGGTGTGCGCCTGAAGATCGGGGCATGCGTGGTTTAGCCCCGATCTCTGCCGAGTTGTGAGCTGCGAGCGGAACCGGTGCTGCCGAGCGGCGCGGGTCGGCGCCGTCGCCCATGGAACGATCACCGGCTCCCACCCTGGAAAGGATCGTGTAGCCGTACCGGACGGGTCACCGTGGTGCGGCCTTCCGGACAGTCCAGGCCAGTCAGTGTCGTAAGTAAGGACATCGGCGCTGTTCGGCCCCTGCGTGAAGATAATTCGCCCTGCTGTGGGCGGCTCAGGATGGTGAGGACAACCGCCAGTAACTGGGCTGCTGTCGATCACCTCAACGAGCATCCGTGCACACCAGCATGCGGCTGGCGCCCGATTCCACCCTCACGCCGGGCAGACTCGAATCACCACAATCTGCCCGGCGAGCCAGTTGATCAGCTCTCGCGTGGTCCCGGAGGTGGAGAGGCTGGCGCTCGGCCCCGCGACCAGACCCGCGGCCGGCTCCAGCCGCGAAGCCGACGACGGCGCCCCCTGGACCTGGAAACGCCGCCCACGCCAGAGGAGCTGGCAGCGTGGAAAGCAAATCGGCCACGCGCGACCAACGCCGGATAGCCAAAGGGCCGTTTTGCAGACCTCTGCCTTACCACTTGGCTACGTCGCCGCCGCCGTCCGGTTATAGAGGATCGGAGGCTTGCGACGCGACGGATGCTGCCCTCCGACATGGACAATCCCGGCATGACGGACTCCCTCTCCGACCTCGCCGGCCGGGCCGCCCGAGTGCTCCCCGGCGGCGCCACGCACGTCGCGCGCGCCTACTCGCCGCCGCTGTACGTGGCGCGGTCGGAGGGGTCTCACAAATGGCTCGTCGACGGACGCGAGCTGGTCGACTACACCATGGGTCACGGTGCTCTCTTGCTCGGCCACGCACATCCGGTTGTGGTGACAGCCGTCACGCGCCAGGTGGCGCGGGGAACTCACTACGGAGCCGCCCACCCCCTCGAGATCGAGTGGGCGGAGCGCATCTGCGCGATGGTGGATTCGGTCGACGAGGTGCGCTTCACCTCGTCGGGCACCGAGGCCGCCATGCTCGCGCTGCGCGTCACCCGCGCCGCCACCGGTCGCGACGTGGTGGTCAAGCTCGACCAGCACTTCCACGGCTGGTCGGACGCGGTCAGCGCCAACCTCGACAACGGCGTCCCGCGAACGGAGGCCGGCGTGCCCACCGCGCAGCTCGAGACCACCGCGGTGATCCCAGCCGGAGACCTTGACGCACTCCGCTCCGTGCTCGCCGATCGTCGGGTGGCGGCGGTCATCTTCGAGGGATCGGGCGCGCACTACGGGCGTATCCCGCTCCCCGACGGCTACGCCCAGGCGCTGCGCCAGGAGTGTGACCGTGCTGGGGCGCTGCTGGTCATCGACGAGGTCGTCACCGGCTTCAGGGTCGCCACCGGCGGGATGCAGTCAGTGCTCGGGCTGCGCCCCGACCTGACCATGTTCGGCAAGGTCATGGCCGGCGGCTTGCCG
>CATPAP010000301.1 GCA_955651875.1 Candidatus Dormiibacterota bacterium | reverse complement strand
GCGTTGAAGAGGCGTGCGCCGTCGCAGTGGACGCGCAGGCCGGCGGCGCGGGCGACGCGTGCGGCCGCGTCCATGGCGGCGGCGGTCACCGCGGTCGCGGCGCGCCCACCGTGGGTGTTCTCCAGCCAGAGCAGCCGCGAGACGGGATGGTGGACGTTGGGCTGGCGCAGAGCCGCAGTGACCTGCTCAGGCGTCGGCGCTCCTTCGACGGCGTCGACGGCGTTGAGCATCACCCCGGCGACGGCGCCTGCGCCGCCCGCCTCATTGAGGACCACGTGGGACTCGGAGTCGACGATGACCTCGTCGCCGGGCCGGGTCTGCGCGGCGAGGGAGGCGAGGTTGCCCATGGTGCCGCTGGGCACGAAGACCGCCGCGTCCTTGCCGAGTCGCTCCGCCATCTCCTCCTCGAGACGGCGCACCGTCGGATCCTCGCCCCAGACATCGTCGCCCACCTCGGCTTCCGCCATGACGCGGCGCATCTCCGCGTCGGGGGTGGTGAAGGTGTCACTTCGCAGATCGACCGCGGCGGCCCACCGTGGTGACATTGTCGGGATCCTCCATGTCGGGGCCTGAGCCGGCCATGCGCACGCGGTTGCGGCCGCCGCGCTTGGCATCGTAGAGCGCCGCGTCCGCCATCGCGAGCAGCTCGGCTGCGGTGGTGGTGTCCTCGGGATAGGCCGCGCCGCCGACGCTCACCGTCACCGACACGGTGGAGCCGCCGCCGTCGATGGGCAGGACCGTCGCCTCCGCGGCGGCGCGGATCTTCTCGGCGACGAGGCGGGCGTCGCTCGCGGCGGTGTTCGACATGACCACGATGAACTCCTCGCCGCCGTAGCGCGCCGCCAGGTCGGCGCGGCGAATGCTGCCGGTGAGGGTGTGCGCGAACGCGCTGAGCACCGCGTCACCGGCGGGGTGCCCGTACGTGTCGTTGACCCGCTTGAAATGGTCGAGGTCGATGATCAGGACGGCGAGCGGCGTGCTGAGGCGCTCGGCGAGGGCCACCTGCTGGCCGAGGTAGTCGACGAGGAAGCGATGGTTGTAGAGGCCGGTGAGGTCATCGGTGCTCGCCTGGCGCTGCATCATGGCGATGAAGCGGTAGCGTTCCAGCGCCAGCGCAACCTGCTCGGCCGAGCTCGACACCAGCGCCGCATCGCCGCTGGTGAAGCCGTCCTGCCGGCGGGCGACTCCGAGGACACCGAGCACGCTGCGCCCCATCTGCAGCGGAGCCACGCAGAAGTCGCGAAGCCCCGTGCTTGCCTCGGCGCTGCCAGCGGCCGCGCCGATGAGCAGCGCGTCGGGCCCGGTGTGGCGGTACGCCGAACCGATAGGCCCCGCCTCGCCGAGGAGCGCGGCAATGTCGAACTCGATGTTCTCGCCGTCGGTGACCGCGAAGCTGTCGGTCATCTCCGAGCCGCTGACGAGGATGAACGCGATGTCGGCGGCGGCGGATGAGCGCAGCTGCACGGAGACCTCGGACAGCGCGCTCTCCAGCGGCTGCGGCGAGTTGAGCTCGCTGGCGATCACAGCCCGCGCGCGCGTCGCCGCGATGGTGGCGCGCAGCTGGCGGCGCATCTCCTCGAAGCTCGATGCCAGGCGGCCGATCTCGTCGTTGGCGATGGGTGGCACGGGCACGTCGTACTCGTCGCCGGCCAGGGCGGCAACCGCACGATCGAGTCGGCGCAACGGACGCTGCAGGTCGATCTGCACCACCAGCACGATGAAGAACATCGCCACCACGATGAGCGCGAGCAGGATGACGATCGGCTGCCACAGCGTGCTCACCGCCGAGACCGGCGTGGTCACCACCACGACGAACCCTGCGCCGAGCGGGCGCGCGTCGGCGCCTGCGGAGTTGCCGCCGATGTCGACGACCTGCGCGGCGCTGTCCCGGCCGAGAACTGAGGCGATCCCCGCCCAGACGGACGCGCCGGATGCCAGCCGCTGGTCGAGCACCGAGCTGCCCGCAGAGACGACGCGGGTGCCATGCACGATGGCGATGCCGGCCGGGTCGGCCGAGGTGGCGATGGTGCCCTCGAGCCCGGCGAGGAAGGCCCCGCTGATGGGCCGCGCGATGAACGCCCACTCGCCAGTACCCGCAACCGAGGACGACGCGACCAGCCACGGCGTGCCGTCAGGGCCAGAGGCGACGGCGTTGACCGATCCTGTCGATCCGGCCAGCGCGACGAACAGCGGGCGGTCGCTGCTGGGCAGCGGCGCGCCCCCGCGCACGCTGGCATAGGCGAGGGGACCGTGCACACCGACGACGTCGGCAGCCGTGTTCACCTGGGAGTAGCGCTGCAGCGTGCTCTGCAGCGTGGTGGCGTCAGCCGCGATGAGCGCGGGCGCGAGCTCCTGCGACATCCCCGCTGCGAACGCCGCCAGCGACTTCTGCTGACCATTGATGAGGTTGACGGCCATGCCCCCCTTGTCGGTGGCGCGCTGCGCCGCCTCGATGCTGTTCTCCCGGCTGGCCAGCGACAGCGGGATGATCGCGATCAACACCCCGGCGACGGCGATGATCAGCGCGAACTTCACCGAGATGTTGAGTCGCGTCCACAGCCGCGGGACGCGCAGCCGGCCCATCAGATGACAGGGGTGGTGGGCGCCTGGATGCCCAGCCCCGTGCCGGGGGCTGCCGAGGTGGGCAGCGCCGCGGGTGGTGCGGGCAGGGGCGGCACTACGAGCAGGACCACCGCGGCGACCGGTCCCGTTCTCTGGCGGGGCAGTCGGCGTCGCGACGGGTGCTTCACCGCGGGGCCCGGGGGCGCTGTGGAACTGCGCATCAGTGTGCTCACGTCAATCGTACTTGGCTGTGCTAGGGGGCCTCTGTGACCGTTCAGTGACGATGGAAGCGCGGCGGCGCTCTGCCCTGCCGTACCCTGCGGGCATGCCTGCGGTGGTGATCAGCTTCGTCGACGGCGAGGTCCTGCACGCCGAGATCCCCGAGCTCACCTTCGACATGCCGGTGATCGAGGCCGAGGTGCGCGGCGTCGAGCCCAACAACCAGCGCGCCATCCTGCCCCTGACGGCGATCACGCAGATCGTGGTCGGAGACCCGGCGCCGCCGCCGCCGGACGACGTCGTCGAGGGCTGGGATCGCGCCGTGTTCCACTTCATCGACGGGCAGGTGATGCGGGCGTCGATCGCGCCGGAGGCCCTGCTGGGGCGTCACGGCGGCATCTGGAAGGTGTTCGTGCCCGGCGGCACCGAGCTGACCACGCTGGCGATCCCCTACTGCGCGCTCAAGGGCATCTTCCAGGTGCGCCAGTGGGACAGCCGCCCGCTGGGTGAGCGCGCCGACGGCGACCGCATGGACACAGTGACGCGCGTCCTGGCCGAGCGCGAGCGTCATCTCGAGGAGCTCGCCACCCCCGAGCAGAGGCGGCCGCTGATGAGCCGGATCGGACGGCGGCGCACGCCCTGACGCGTCTCAGGGCGGGCTCAGAGCCGCCTCGCACGCGGCTCGATGGTACCGTTGACCCCAGTGCCACCACCTCACGCGGTGAGCGAGCCCGCGGTGGACGCCAGCGCGCCGGCTCCGCCAGCCCGCCTCCTCAACCGGCGCACCGTCCTCTCTCTCGCCGCGGCCGCGCTCATCCTGGCGCTCGCGGTGTGGCGGGCGCCGATCAACTGGTCCGACGCCTGGATGCGCATCCGCAACGCCAGGCTCGGCCTCTACCTCGCGGCCATCGCTGTCTACTACTCCTCCTTCCTGGTGCGCGGCTGGCGCTGGAAGCTGCTGCTGCGCAATGCCAGGGAGGAGCGGCCCACCCTGCCGCTGGTGCCCATCATCGTGGTCTCGTTCTTCGTCAACTGCGTGGTGCCGGCGAAGATGGGCGACATCTATCGCGCCTACCTGGCGCGGGTGCGCGAGCGGGTCCCGGTGACGCGCGCGCTCGGCACCATCATCGCCGAGCGGCTCCTCGACCTGGTGGTGCTGATGACCCTGCTGCTCATCGCCGGCGCGATCGTCTTCCACGATCGCGCGCCGCTGGTGCTCATCCCCTACCTCGTCGCCGGCGTGGCGCTGTGCGCCGCGGGGATCGGGGCCATCGCGGTGATGCGCGCGGGGCGCGGGCAGCGCATCCTGCGCCTGCTGCCCGAGGCGGTGTTCCACCGCTACGAGAGCTTCCGCATGGGCACCGTCGAGTCCTTCCGCAACCTCCCGCTGCTGGTGCCACTGACCGCGGTGGTGTGGGCGATGGAGAGCGGCCGGCTCGCGCTCGTCGTCTACGCGCTCGGCGACGGTGCGTCCCTCGGCGCCGCCCAGCTGCTGCTCATCGCCCTGGTCGCGGCGCTGCTCACCACCGTGCCCTTCCTCCCCGGCGGCCTCGGCCTGGTGGAGGCGGGCATGGTGGGCGTGCTGGTCAGCGTCGGCGGCATCGGGCGCAGCGCCGCCCTGTCGATCGCGCTGCTCGACCGCAGCATCAGCTACGGCAGCGTGATCCTGGTGGGCGCGCTGGTGTTCGCGGTCATCCACGTGCGCGTGCCCCGCGCAGCGGACGAGGCCCTGCCCGGCGCCTCACTGTGAGGGCGCTGGTCACCGGTGGCGCCGGGTTCATTGGCTCCACGCTCGTCGATGCGCTCCTTCTGGGCGGCGCGGAGGTGACCGTGCTCGACGACCTCTCTCGCGGACGGCGCGAGCAGGTGGCGGCGGCGGCGCAGATGGTGAGGTTCGACGTCGTCGATGACGGCCTCACCGCGTTGGTGATGTCGCTGCGTCCCGAGGTCATCTTTCACCAGGCAGCGCAGATCGACGTGCGCCGCTCGGTCGCCGAGCCCGTCCTCGACACCCGCATCAACGTGGTCGGCACGGTCAATGTGCTCGAGGCCGCGGCCCGCGCGTCCGTGCGGCGGGTGGTGTTCGCATCGAGCGGCGGGGCGATGTACGGCGACGCCGACGTCATCCCCACGCCCGAGACGAGTGGGTGCGCGCCCGCGTCCGCGTACGGCGCCGCCAAGCTCGCCGGCGAGACGTACGGGAATGTCTTCGCGCTTCTTCACGGCATCGAGTTCGTGGCGCTCCGCTACGCCAACGTCTACGGACCGCGCCAGGATGCCCACGGCGAGGCGGGGGTGGTGGCGATCTTCGCGGAACGGCTGCTCGACGGCCGCGACGCCGTCATCAACGGCAACGGCACGCAGACGCGCGACTACGTGCACGTCGACGACGTCGTCGACGCCAACCTGCGCGCGGCGCAGACGGCCACCACCGGCGCGTACAACATCGGCACCGGCCGCGAGTGTGACGTCTACGCGCTCCATGCGCTCATCGCCCGCGCCGCCGGGTCGGAACGCGCTCCGGTGCACGCGTCCGCCAAGCCCGGCGAGCAGCGGCGTTCGTGTCTCGACGTCAGCCGCGCCGCCGAGCTGCTCGGCTGGCAGCCGCGCGTGGGGCTCGAGGAGGGCATCTCACAGACGGTCGGCTGGTTCCGCGCCCGGCGCGACCAGCAGTAGCCCGTCGGCCTCGTCGCAGCACTGCGCGGCGTGGTCGCGGAGGGCAACGACGGCGGCCGTGACACCGGGGCTGTTGAGACCGGCGGCGATCATCCGCCAGGCCCACGCGGTGTCCTCCGCGGCCGCGGCGACCAGGGCACGCGCGGATTGCTGGCTTTCGTCGAGCTCGGCGCCGGTGGGGAGACGGTCGAGCATCGCCTGCGCCGCCGCGCCGGCACGCCGGCCATCGCCGGCGGTGTCGGCCGTGGCCGGTCCTGCTGCCGAGGCCGCGTCGAGCACGGCGGACAGGTCGGTGAGCGCGCCGCGCAGAGCGGCGGCTGCAGAGCTCAGCAGGGCGCCGGAGTCGGCTGCTCGGGCTGGCGCACCACCGAGCGAGCGGTAGGCGCCGAAGAGTAGGAGGATGACGAGCGCGAGCGCGATGACGTAGACCGCGATGACGGCCTCACTTGTAGCGGAACGTGATCCGCCCGCGCGTGAGGTCGTAGGGGCTCAGCTCGACGCGCACCTTGTCGCCGATGAGGATTCGTATGTAAAATTTCCTCATCTTCCCCGCGGTGTAGGCGAGCACCTCCTGGCCGGTGAGCAGCTTGACCTTGAACATCGCGTTGGGGAGCGGCTCGACGACGGTGGCGTCCATCTCGATCGTCTCCTCTTTGGCCTCGGCGGCCTCGGCAGCAGCAGCCGGATCGCGGCGGCGCGCGGGACCGCGGCGGCGTGCGCCGCCAGGACGAGGTGGACGTCGTGCCAAGTGGATCTCCCCAGTGC
>CATPAP010000300.1 GCA_955651875.1 Candidatus Dormiibacterota bacterium | reverse complement strand
GCTCGCAGCCTTCAAGCGCACCGAGGCCGCGCTGAGCTTCCAGAGCGGCTACACCGTGAACATCGGGGTGATCGGCTCGATGCTCGACGCCGGCGACTGCGTGGTCAGCGACAAGCTCAACCACGCCAGCATCATCGACGGCATCCGGCTCACCAAGGCGGATCGCATCCTCTACGAACACACCGATGCGGACGACGCCGAGCGTGCCCTCAAAGAGGCCAGGGACAAGGGATACCGCCGCGTCCTCCTGGTCACCGACGGCGTCTTCAGCATGGATGGCGACATCGCGCCGCTGCCCGATCTCGTCGAGCGCGCGGAACGGTACGAGGCGGCGGTCATGGTCGACGACGCCCACGGCACCGGCGTGCTCGGACGCAACGGACGTGGCAGCACCGACCACTTCGACCTCCACGGCCGGGTCGCTCTCAACATCGGCACCCTCAGCAAGGCGGTCGGTGTCGTCGGCGGCTACGTGGCGGCGTCGCAATCGGTGCGCGACCATCTCATCCACAAGGCGAGGCCCTTCCTCTTCTCGTCGTCGCACCCCGCGGCCGTGGTGCTGGCATGCATCGCCGCCATCGACGTGCTCGAGCAGGAGCCCGAGCTGATCGAGAGGCTGTGGACCAACGCGCGCTATTTCAAGAAGGGCCTGTCCGACCTTGGATTCGACATCGGGCGAAGCCAGACGCCGATCACGCCGGTCATGTGCGGCGAGGCACCCCAGGCGGTGGCGATGAGCGACGCCCTCATGGAGCGGGGTGTGTTCGCTCAGAGCATCGGCTTCCCGACGGTCGCGCGGGGACAGGCGCGCGTGCGCACCATCGTGATGGCGACCCACACCAGCGCCCAGCTCGACGAAGCCCTGGCCGCGTTCGCCGACTCCGGCCGGGCGAGCGGGCTGCTCTGACGGGCGCGCGTTCCCGTAACCCGTTCAGGGCAAGAGGATTCTGGCCAATGACTCCGTCAAAGCAACAGCGGCGCTGAGATGGCCCATCGCAGCGCCGAAGAGCTCGAGGCGGAGCGCCTGCTGATCGAGGCCGCGCAGCGCGACCGGGCGGCGTTCGCGCCGCTGTACGAACGCTACGTGGAGCAGATCTTCGCCTACGCCCACACCCTGACAAGAAACCGGGAGCTCGCCGAGGACGTGACCGCCTCCACATTCGCCAAGGCCATCGAGGACCTCCCCCGCTTCGAGTGGCGCGGTGTCCCGTACTCGGCATGGCTGTACCGCGTGGCATCGAACTTGGTGGCGCGGCAGGCACGCCGGCCGGCCTGGAGCGACCTCGACATGCATCAGCCCGTCGACGAGGCCTCGCCCGAGCTCATCGTGGAGCAGCGCACACGCGAGGCAGAGGTGCGCGCCGCCGTCGCCGAGCTGCCCGACGACCAGCGCCAAGCCGTGCTCCTGCGCTTCAGCGGCGGGCTGCGCAACCGCGAGATCGCCGACATCATGGAGCGCAGCGAAGGCGCGGTGAAATTGCTGACGTTCCGCGCCGTGACCACGCTGCGCAAACAGCTCGGGGCGCCACTGCCAGCGGAACGATCGATGGAGGGACGACAGTGAACACCGCCGACAGCCTCGACCGCGCCCTGGAGCGGGGCTCGGACAATGCCACACCCGCGTCGGTTCGAGCCCTGGTCAACGTCGCCGCCGAGGTTGCCGAGGCGCTCGCCGCGGCGCGCCTGTCGCGCAGCGAGCAGGAGCGCATCTTCGCGCGCTCGCTCGCGCTCCTCGAGGAGGCGGTCAACGAGCAGCGCCGAGGATGGCAGCGGGTGCTCCACCTCGAACGCCGCGCGCCGGTGCTCGTCGGCGGCGCCGCCGTGCTCACCATCGGCGCCGCGGCGATCGGTTGGGTGATGGTGCACGGCCGCCGCTCGCATGCGCCGATCGCAGCATGATCGTCATCGACGGCGCTGGCGCCCGCTGCTAGCGTTGGCGCTGATGTGGCTGCCGATGAAGACGAGAGCCCCGAGGAGCTGAGCCCGCGCGAGAAGGCCCGCCTGCGAGCGCGGGAGCGCAAGCGAACCACCCGAATGGTCGTCGACAGCGCGGGGCTGAAGCGCAATGCCCTCGCCCTTGCGCACCGGCGCGCCGGACACGCTCCCACTCCACCAGAGAGCGATCCGGCGGCCTGACGAGGTCAGCGATCGGCGATCCCAAGCGCCCGGCTCGGGGTCACCGGGGGTGAGCGTCTCCGGTCCCTGCCGCTGAGGACGGCTGGCCGTGGTCGTGACGCACCCGCGCGGCGGTGGTGGCGAGGAGGACCGGGGCGCTCGGGTCGTCGACGGGCTGGACGGCGTCGGCGGTGAGGCGGCGCTCGCGCATCGGGGAGGAGGGATCCTCGAAGACCACCTTGATCGCGGCGATCGCGTCGCCGGCCACCGCCGTCGCGACCGCGGTGTTGAAGGCGTCGAGCGGGAAGCGGTGGGTCACCAGGCTGTCGGCCGGGAAGGACGGGTCGGTGAGCCACTCGCGAACCGCGGCGAAGGTCCGCCAGCCGGCCGGTTCGCGGCCGAATCCGATCGCGAGCCGATAGCGGACGTCATCGTGGACGCCGAGGACCCCGATAACCGGGGTGGGGTGAATGGGCGTCGTCCCTGTCTGGTTGTAGAAGCTCACGTTTCCGCCGGTGACGGGCACGCCGAGGGTGGCACAGCCGTCCGCGAGTC
>CATPAP010000299.1 GCA_955651875.1 Candidatus Dormiibacterota bacterium | reverse complement strand
GTCGGCAGTGCCAGCGAAGCGGAGGCGGCGAGTCGCTGGAGGGTCACGAAGTAGCCTGCCGCCGGATGTGGCAGTGAGCTCAGCGGCCCCTGAGAATACGCGCGCTGGTACCAGCTGCCGTCGTCCGCGTAGAACTGCGCGTGTAGCAGCAGCGACGGCATGTGGGAGAACCAGAGGATGGCCGTCGCGACCGCGGCGGCGACCAGCCACCACCCCGGGTGCCGCGAGACGGCGCTGCGCCCTCGTGCCCAGGCCCTGGCGAGCCCGACTCGGCGCTCGGCTCTCGCGGTCGGTGCGGCCTGCCGCCCGGGGACGGCAGCGTCCTGTCCCATCCGAGGCAGTCTCTAGCGCGAGTAGCGGCGCGACCGCAGACCAGCGCGATGAAGCCTGTATCGCACCAGGGTCCACAGCGTCTTCAGCCCGTAGATCAGGGACACGCGGAAGTTGACCGAGGACGCGTCGGCGAAGTACCGCGTCCTCACCGGGATCTCCGCGACCGTGAACCCGAAGGATGCTGCCTGGGTGAGGATCTGCGTGTCGAACACGAAGTCGTTGGCGTTGCGAAGGAATGGCACGGTGGTGAGGAACCGCCGGCTGTAGGCGCGGTAGCCGGTGTGGTACTCGGACAGGCCGAGTCCCAGGGCGGCGTTCTCGCACGCGGTCAGGAAGTGGTTGGCGATCCGCTTCCACCAGGGCATGCCCCCGGCGCGCGCACCCCCCGGGCTCAGAAAACGAGAACCGAGCACGACATCGGCGCGGCCGCTGCGGATCACCTCCACCATCTTGCCGAGAATCGCGGGGTCATATTGACCATCGGGATGCAGCATCACCACGACCCCGGCGCCGTCACGGAGCGCCTCCATGTAGCAGGTCTTCTGGTTGGCTCCATAGCCCGCGTTGTGGGGATGGGCCACGACGATCAGCTCGAGAGAGGCCGCCAGTTCGGCGGTGCCGTCGCGACTGCCGTCGTCGACAAGGATGATTCGATCGGCGATGCCGGGAGGGATCTCGTCCAGAGTTGACTGCAGGGTCTTGGCGGCGTTGAACGCCGGCATCACGATCACGGTCTTCTCGTTCTCGTCGTTCTCGACGGTTATCGAGCCACGCCCCGTCGCGCGAGTGCGTCGCTGCTCGGCGGCTCCGGTCAACTCATCTCACCTGTGCTGCTCATTCGGACATGAACACTTGGTACCCGGTACAGGATTCGAACCTGTGACAAAGGGATTAAGAGTCCCCTGCTCTGACCAGACTGAGCTAACCGGGCACGCGTTCGATTCTACCGGGCCACCCCGCAGGGCCCGGTCACGACGGCCCCACCCCCTTGCCGACGCGTCCCGTGCGCCGCTGGTGGGAGAGCCAGATCATCGACCGCTGCTGCTGCGCCAGCCGCGCTCGCCAGCCCGGTGGCGATGGCTCGACGCCCCGCAGTGGCGATGTCGTCCGCTGCTCGAGGGAGCGGAGCAGCCCGGCCGCCCCGGTGCCCTCGAAGACCGTGACGAGGCGACCGATGTCGGCGGGGCCGAAGTGGCTGTCGCCGGCGCCGAGCGCGGCGCCCAGCCGCTCGCGATATGCCGCGTAGTACTCGTCGAGCCGCTTCCAGGTGCCGGGCAGCACAGGCGCGGTATGGCGGATCTCGATGCCGTCGACGGTGCGCGTCTCGAGAAGCCTGTCGAGCCGCCGCTCCGACATCGACGCGAAGTACGTCGGCATGAACGGGTGCGCCACGATCGCCAGGCCGCCCTGGTCGTGGATCGCATCGACGGTGTCCTCGACCGACATGTGCATGCGGACCGGCTCGTCGATGAACAGCGCAACGATGTGCGTTCCCGGAGGAAAGACACAGGTCACCTCCTGGCCGCGAACGACGTCGACCCCGAGCTCGGCGCCAACATCGTGCGCCTCGGAGAGATCGGGGATGGTGTCGTGGTCGGTGATGCACGCCACCCGCAGACCGGCGGCGGCCGCGGCGCGCACCAGCTCGGCAGCGGTCACCATGCCGTCGCTGGCCAGCGTGTGCGCGTGCACCTCTGCCGCGGCCAGGCCGGCGGGCAGCGTGACGCGCTCGACGGCGTCCTCAGGCAACCGCCGTCTCCGTCGTCGCCGCGGCCGGGTCACGCGATTGCAACACGCGCACCCGCGGCACGGCGACGCGCATCATCACCAGCCAGGACAGAGCGGCGAGGATGACGCCAGCGATGACGTCGACCACGTAGTGCTCGCCGAGGAACACGACACCGAACCAGACCGCGACGCACCACGCAAAGGCCAGCCACGACGCGCGCGGGTACACGGGGCGAAGCGCAAGGAAACCCAGGAACGGGAAGGCGGCGTGCAGGGAGGGGAACGCTGCAACGGGGTTGGGGTTGAGGCCTGTGTAGTAGGGGCTGACGGCGCTCGGCAGGGTGGTGCCGATGATCTTCTGGAATCCGCTGATCACGCCGCGCTGCTCGGCGTACCACGGCGGCGCCGTCGGTACCAGCAGGAAGATGACAAAAGCGACGAGCGCCATGCCCATCAACGCGGTGGTGAAGCGCACGAACTGCACGCGGTCCACCAGCCACAGGATCATCCCGACGGCGAGCGGGAACACAAAGTGGCAGAAGTACACCACGGTCGACGCGTACGCGAGCACTCGGCCGAGCGTGCCGACATTGAGGGCCTGCTGCAGGACGGCGGTGGGCAGGTGGCCGCCGAAGATGGCGGTCTCGATGTCGGCGAGGTCGCGGACATGCGGCGTGAACCCGGTCTTGTCGGC
The DNA here is from genome assembly GCA_955651875.1 of Candidatus Dormiibacterota bacterium. GTDB lineage: Bacteria > Chloroflexota > Dormibacteria > Aeolococcales > Aeolococcaceae > Aeolococcus. The sequence goes on along the minus strand of CATPAP010000299.1, from coordinate 4,606 downwards.
AATGCCGCGCATCGCCTCCCAGCCCAGGAAGATGACCACGAACGGCACCCAGTCGCGCAGGAACCCGAGGAAGCGGCCGCTCAGCAGCGCCACCGGGATGAGCAGGAAGAGCAGGTAATCCGGCGAGACAGAGATGCCGCGCCAGATCATGATCCCCGCCGCGGCGACCAGGTACGCCAGCGAGATGGCCACGAGCGGGCCGGGGCGGCGAACGCGATGGAGCACCTGCGACACGACGCAGGCAAGTCTAACGTTGAGAACTGGCTGAGAAAACGTTGCAGGGACGGGGGCGCGGGCTGAATGCGCTCCTATACTCGCGAGGTGACCGAGCCGACGCGGGTCCTCGTCGTCGACGACGAGCGGAGCATCCGCGATTTCATCTCCCTCGGACTGCGCCACGAAGGCTACGAGGTGCAGGTCGCCGCCGACGGCCACGCGGGCCTTCGCGCGGTCAACGAGTTCAAGCCGCACCTCGTCATCGTCGACCTCATGATGCCCAAGATGGACGGCTGGGAGATGTGCCGCGCGATCAGCGGCGACCAGCACCGCGGCATCATCATCCTGAGCGCGCGCGACGAGACCGGCGACCGCATCCAGGGCCTCGAGCTCGGTGCGGACGACTACCTGGTCAAACCGTTCGACTTCGGCGAGCTGCTGGCGCGCATCCACGCGGTGATGCGGCGGCGCAACCCGTCGCGATCGCGCACCATCCGCGCCGGCGACCTGACCATCGACACCGGGACGCGCGACGTGACCGTCGGCGACCGCGTGCTCAGCCTCAGCGCACGCGAATTCGACCTCCTGCTCTACCTCGCCATCAACGCCGACCAGGTGCTGCCGCGCCAGCGCCTCCTCGACGAGGTGTGGGGCTACAACTTCTTCGGCGACGAGAACAACGTCGAGGTCTACGTCCGCTACCTGCGCCAGAAGCTCGACGACCTCGCCCACGAGCGCATCCAGACAGTGCGCGGCGTCGGCTACCGGCTGCGCAGCACGACCACGGCAGCCAAGCCCGAAGGCTGAGCCACGCAGGGGCTGCGCCGACGACTCACCTTTCTGCGCACCGTGCGCTGGCGTGTCACGCTCACCTACGTCGCGCTGCTCGCCGTGCTGCTCGCGGGCTTCGGTGTCTATCAGTTCGTGGCGCTGCGCCAGAGCCTGATCACCTCGCGCGTGTCATCTCTCCAGGACGACATGACGACGGCGCGCGCGGTGCTCGCCAAGGCGGGGACGGCGACGGCGCGCGGGCGCATCCTCTGCTCCACGCAGGCCGGTGTCAACCTCGTTGGCCGCGCCGTCGCCACCACCGTCGCCGCGACCTCGGGCCACACCGTGGCGGTGATCGTCTACGACCACAGCCTGCTGCAGGTTGCGGCGCAGCCGCCGGCGGGCGGTGGCCTTCCGCGGCTCGACCCCAACCGGCTGCAGAGCGCTCTCAGCGGGGTGCGCAGCAGCCCCGAGGTGGTGCCCGGCGCCAGCGGCGAGGACCAGCTCGTGGTCGGCTTCCCGATCAGGACGGGCGTCAACGGCGGGGTGGTCTGCGGCGTCGCCCAGCTCTCCAGCTCGATGGCGCCAATCGACAGCGTACTCCACGACGAGATCGTCCTCCTCGCCCTGGGCAGCCTGGCCGCGCTGCTGGCTGCTCTGCTCGCCGGCGTGCTCCTCACCGGCCGCGCGCTCCGTCCGCTGCAGCGTCTCACCGCCACGTCACAGCAGCTCGCCGGCGGTGACCTGCGCGCGCGCAGCGGCGTCGAGAGCCGCCACGACGAGATCGGCGTGCTGGCGCGCTCGTTCGACGACATGGCGGCGCGCATCGAGGCGGCGTTCGCCGCGCAGCAGGCCTCCGAGGAGCGCACGCGCCGCTTCATCGCCGACGCGTCGCACGAGCTGCGTACCCCGATCACCGCGCTCAAGGGCTACATCGACGTCATCCGTCGTGGCGCCACGCCGGATCCCGTGGCGCTCGACGCCGCGCTGGGGGCGATGGCGCTGGAGGCCGAGCGCATGCGCGTGCTCGTGCTCGACCTGCTCATCCTCGCCCGCCTCGACGGAGAGCACGCCGGGACCCCCGAGGTGGTCGACCTCAGCGCCGCCGTGGCGCACCACCTCGACGAGGGCGTGCCCGGCATGACGGCACAGCTCGATCGGCAGCTGCCGCCCGACCTTCTGGTCATGGTTGACCGCAACGCACTGGCCACCATCGTGCGAAACCTGCTCGGCAATGCCTGCAAGTACGCACCTGGGGCAGCCCAGACGTGGCGCACCTGGAGCACGCTCGAGCGCGCCCACCTCGAGGTACGCGACGAGGGCCCCGGCATCGCCGCCCACGACCTGCCCCACATCTTCGAGCGCTTCTACCGCGGCGAGACGTCGCGCGCGCGTGAGGAGGGCGGCAGCGGGCTCGGGCTCAGCATCGTGCAGGGGCTGGCCCGCGCGCAGGGCGGCGACGTCGCCATCGCCAGCGTGCAGCAGTCAGGCACCACGGTCACCGTGTGGTTCCCCCTCGCCGCGCCGTCCGCCGCGCCGTCCGCCGCCGCGCCGCCACCGCCTTCGCCGCCACTGCCCACGCCTGCTTAGGCCGCACACTCAGTGGCATGCCGCCCCATCGTGCCGCCTCGACCCTGCTAGGCCTCCTCGCTGCAGCCGCCGTGCTGCTCGCGGCGTGCGCGGCCCCGACCGCCGCCACGCCGACCCAGAGCGCGCGCTCGACAACCGCCACCGCCACCGCCACCGCCACCGCCACGCCCGCAGCCCCCACCTCCACTCCGGCCGCTCGGCTCACGCTGGCCAGTTGCCCCCCGCCCCGCGACATCCACAACCTCACCGTGCTGCACCGTTTCTCCGTCTCCCCCGACGACATCGCCGTCAACCCCGACGGCCGCCTCCTGGTGACAGCGCTGAGCGCGGACTTGCTCATCACCACCAGCGCCGCGGGTGCGGTCATCACCACCCAGCACATCAGCGGCGGGCCCGAGGGAGTGGCCGTCGACTCATCGTCCGTCTACGTTGCCCAGCAGCTGCTCAACGCCGTCGTCGCACTGTCGCCGATGGTGCACACCATCGCGAGCTTCCCCAACCACACCAACAACTTGGGCATCGATGGAATCGCCGTCGACGCCACCGCGCATCGACTGCTCGTTCCCGACAGCCCCACCGGCCAGCTGTTCGCGGTTGCGCTGGCCGGCAGCGCGACACCACAGCTGATCGCCGGCGGTCTTGGCCGTCCCGTCGCGGCCACTACCGACGCCGCCGGCGACGTCATTGTCGCCAGCGAGAGCTCACCCGGGCTCACCGTCATCACTCCCGCGGGCACACGCTCCGCGCTCGGGCATTTCGCCGACCTCGACGAGGTCCTCAGCCAGTCGGGCCTCCTCTACGTCACCGAGCTCGACCGCCACGACGTGGTCGCGGTGGACCCCGCGACGGGCGCGACGGCGGTGCTCGCCAACAATCTCCCGGCCCCGCAGGGGCTCGCCATCACCGCCACCGGGACGCTGGAAATCGTCGACGCCACCACCAACGCTCTGTACTCCACCCCGTCCTGCGCCGCCGCACCCTAAGCCGCCAGCAGCAACGCCGCTCAGAGGTTGAACGGCGTCTGGAACGAATGCCGGTTGAGCAGCGTGATCTCGTTGCTGATGAGCAGGAAACCAAAGCCGAGCAGCAGCAGCCCGGCGACGATGTTGATCACGCCCATGTGGCGGTTGACCGCGCGGATGAGGTTCTGCATACGGTCGGCGAGCACGGCGACGATGAGGAAGGGAACGGCGAGCCCGGCGCAGTAGATGAGCATGAACGGGAGGCCGCCGAAGTCACCGCTGACCGCGAGCTGCAGGATGGCGCCGAGCTGCGCGCCGATGCACGGCGTCCAGCCGAGCGCGAACGTGATGCCGAGCAGGAACGCTCCCACCGTGCCGCCCATCGACACTGTGTGGATGCGCCAGTCGCGCATCAGCAGGGGGATGCGGATGATCCCCATCGTCTGCAGCGCGAGCAGGATGATCACCGCGCCGGCGATGCGGTTCACCACCACCTGGTGGCGCAGCAGGAAGGTCACCTCGAGCGCCTGCAGCACGTAGAAGAGCGCGATGAAGACGACCATGAACCCGGCGACGAACGCCACCCCGTTGCCGAAGATGGGCACGCGTGGCACGCGTGGCACCGTCAGCCGGCGCGATCCGAGCACGGCGACGTCCGCTCCGCCGCCACCTCCGGCGGCGGCGGCGGCCACCCCGAGGTGCGCCGGTTCGGCCCCCTGCGATGCCCGGCCCCCGAGGTAGGCGGCGTACACCGGCACCAGCGGGAAGACGCACGGCGAGAGGAACGACACCAGCCCGGCAACGAAGGCCAGCGGATACGACGGGCTGACCAGTGCGATCACCGGTCCATCGTAGCCAGCCCCGCGACGGCGACCCCCGCGCCTACGGAGGCCCTTCGACGTAGTACCGCTGCCGCCAGCGCAACAGCAGGTACGCGACCGCCAGCAGCAGCAGAACCTCGAGGACGAGCGGCATCGGGAAGTGGAAGGCCGCCCCGAGGAACTTCCCAACCCCGCTGGTGCCGGCGGGCGTCGGGGTGGCCTTGACGGCCTTCGCCGACGGGCGCG
>CATPAP010000298.1 GCA_955651875.1 Candidatus Dormiibacterota bacterium | reverse complement strand
TTCCTGGACAGCGTCGAAGGCCGCGATCTCCTCCTCACTGAGTCCCGCCAGCGGATTGGATGCGCGCTCAGAGCCGCCGCGGCGGCGAGGCCGCCCCCCATCAGCTGCCGGCGCCGGCAGCGGCGCCGCGGCGACCGGTGGCGCCGGGACCGCGGGCGTCGCGCGAGTATCTAGGCGGTCGCCTCCACCTTTTCCTGGATGTACTCCCAGGCCTGGCCCACCGTCCCGATCTTCTCGGCGTCCTCGTCGGAAATCTGCATCTTGTACTCCTCCTCGAACGCCATGATCAGCTCGACGAGATCCAGCGAGTCCGCGTTGAGGTCCTCGACGAACGACGCCTCCGGGGTCACCTGATCCGGTTCGACGCCGAGCTGACTGACGACGATCGTCTTGAAACGATCGAAGCTGAGATCTGCCATCAGTGGTTCCTTCTTTGGGCGCGGCGGGCGTGGCGGGCTGGGCCGCCTGTTGGTTGCCTGCAACGATAGCGTCGGAGCCGGGGCTGGGGGGCGTCCACGCGAACCGCCCCGAGGCACCGTCCACGACCACGGGAGGCGCGGGCGGGCTCGCCGGAGGCACGGCGGCCGGGCGCCGGCGGCGCCGGCGGGGCGTCGCGGGTGGGCCTCCCTCGGCAGGGCGCTTGACGGGATCATGGATGTCGTCGGACACGGGGTCTCCAGTGGATGGTGTCAAGCGGCCAGACCCCCGTCCACGTGGAGCACGTGTCCGGTGATGTAGGCCGCCTCGGGAAGGGCGAGAAAACGGACGGCGGCGGCGACCTCCTCGGCACTGCCGAGGCGGCGCAGAGGGATGGCTGCCGTGGCCGTCTCGATGACGTCGGCCGCCATCCCCGCTGTCATGTCGGTGGCGATGAATCCCGGGGCGACGGCGTTCACGGTGATGCCACGCGATCCCACCTCGCGGCACAGTGACTTGGTCAGGCCGATGAGGCCCGCCTTGGCCGCTGAGTAGTTGGCCTGTCCGGGATTGCCGATAACGCCCGCGATGCTCGAGATGTTGATGATCCGGCCCTCGCGCCGGCGCAACATGGGGCGCAGCGCGGCCCGGCACACACGGAATGCCGCGCTCAGGTCGACGGCGAGGACGGCGTCCCAATCGGCGTCGCTGATACGCACAGCGAGGTTGTCGCGCGTGATCCCCGCATTGTTGACCACGATGTCGATTGCACCGAGCTCGGCGACGGTGCGGTCGACGAGCGCTGCTGCCGCCCCGGGATCCTCGAGGTCGGCGCCCAGGGTCACCGCGCGGCCGCCCGCGCCGCGGAGCAGAGTGGCGACCTCGTCCGCCGCCTGGGGGTTGACGCTGTACCCGATCGCGACGGCGGCGCCCGCGTCGCCGAGCGCGAGAGCGCAGGCCCGCCCGATGCCGCGAGATCCGCCCGTCACCAGCGCCACCCTGCCCGCCAGCGGCTGAGAGTTCATGCCGGAGCGGTCCGCAGCGCGGCTAGCGCCGCCGCCGACTCGAGGCTGTCCACGTTGGCGGTCGGGACGTCAGGGGCGATACGTCTGGCCAGGCCGCTGAGTACAGCGCCGGGCCCGACCTCGATGAGCACCTCCGCGCGCAGCCCGATGAGCGTGGTCACGCAGTCGGCCCACCGCACCGCCGACGCGAGCTGCCGCCGCAGCAGCTCGGGCAGCTCGCTTGCATGCTCGACGGCGGCGCCATCCACGTTGCACACCACAGGGACGCGCAGCGCGTTGCGCGGCGTGGCCGCGATGACCTCGGCAAAGCGTGCCGCCGCCGGCGCCATGAGCGGCGAATGGAAGGCGCCGCTCACGTTGAGGGGGATGACCCGGCGGACGCCGAGCTCGCGCGCCAGCGCCGCGGCGCGTTCGACGCCCCCCAGCGAGCCGCTGACCACCACCTGTCCGGGGGCGTTGAGATTGGCGATGACCACCACCTCGCCGCCACCGCGCACCTCGGCGCACGCCGCTTCGACGGACTCGGCGTCCATGCCGATGATCGCCGCCATCGTGCCCTCGGTCATCGCGGCCATCTCCCTGCCCCGCCGTATCACCATGCGCAGTGCATCCTCGGGCGTGTACGCGCCGGCGACGCTCACCGCCGCGTACTCCCCCACCGAGTGGCCGGCCACGCCGACGATGTCGAGCTCCGCGGGCAGCGCCGCTGCGAGGACGAGTTCGACGAACACCAGGGCCGGCTGGGCGACCTCTGTGGGGCGGAGCTGGTCGTCATCACCGCGCAGTACGGTGGCCAGGTCGAGACCCTCGGCTGCCGCGACCTCGAGCAGGGACGTCGCCAGTGGCTGGTCCAACAACCCGGTCGCCATGCCGGCTGCCTGGCTCCCCTGGCCGGGGAAGCAGAGGGCGGCGCGGGTCACGGAGCCGGCGATCGCGGGCGCTCGTGCACCGCCGCGCGGCTCACTCGGTGACGATGACCTCGCGCCCGCCGTACTGCCCGCAGTTGGGGCAGACGCGGTGCGACAGGCGGAGCTGACGGCACTGCGGGCACGGATTCAACGCAGGCACGTCGAGCCGGTGATGGGACCGGCGCATATCGCGCCGGCGCTTTGAGGTTCGTTGTTTGGGGAGCGGCATGCTGTCTCCGGAAGTGCGGGCGCGCGAAATGTCGCGAAGCGCCATCGCGAAGTATACGGGCAGAGCGCCACCCCCCGTTACGTCGACGCCGAACCATCGTCAGCGCTTGCGCCGCCGCCCCTTGGCGGGTGCGTCCGGCACGGGCAGCGATTGCAGTCCCTCGCGCACGGTGCCGAGCCAGCGCTCCAACTGCTCCTCGAGGCGCCGAATCACGTCACGGGCGTAGTCGTCGGCCGCGGCGCGCTGCGCGGCGGCGTGCCGCTCCGCGTCGGCAACGAGCGCGTGTGCCTGCTCGGTGGCGGCGTGGACGATCACGTGTTCCTCGACCAGTGCGCCGGCCTGAGCCTGGGCTTCGCGGACCACCCGCGCGGCTTCCTCCGCGGCGCGGGCGCTCACCTCGGCGACCTCACGCTCGGCTCGGTCGAGCATCTGGTCGCGCTCGTCGAGCGTGTGGCGCGCGCTCATCAGGTCATCGGGAAGGGCGACGCGGATGCGGTCGACGAGCTCGAGGATCTCCTCCTCGTTGACGACCACGCTCGGGGTGAAGGGCAGCCGGCGGGCGCCGCCGACGAGCTCCTCGAGGGTGTCGACGATGTCGACGACGGTACCGATCTCGTCTGAGGGCGGCTGCGCCTGGCTCATGTGATCAGTCCCTTTGGAACTTGCGCCGCAGCGCCTCCGCCGAGGCCGGGGGCACAGCATCGTCGATTCTGCCACCGAGACGGAAGACCTCCTTGATGATCGACGACGAGATGAAGACGTTGCTGAAGGAGGTCATCAGGAACACGGTATGGATGTCGGGGTTGAGCCGGCGGTTCATCAGCGTCATCTGGAACTCGTTCTCGAAGTCGCTCGTGACCCGCAGCCCACGCACGATCGCGATGGCGCCGACGCGCCGGGCGTACTCGACGGTCAGGCCCTCGAAGGTGCCCACCTCGACATGGGCGTTGCCGTCGATGGAGGCGCGGAGCAGCTCGACGCGCTCCGCCGCGCTGAAGAGCATCGACTTCGAGGGATTCTCGAGCACCGCGACAACCACGCGATCGAAGATGAGGCTGGCGCGCTCGAGGATGTCGAGGTGACCGCGTGTCACCGGGTCGAAGCTGCCCGGATACAGAGCGATCCTCTCACTCACCGTCGCCCACCTCCTTGTCGGACGCTCGCAGAACGCTCAGGCCGGTGACGCCGTAGCGGACCCGGCGGATCACGACCAACCGGCCGACGCGGTCGGGCAGGAGCCGGGCGCGGTGATGTTCGCACACCACAAGCGGAGGCGGAGCCTCGCCGAGCGCGCGCAGCACGTTGTCGACGGTGTCGTCACGGTACGGCGCGTCGAGGTAGACGATGCCGGCGTCGCCGAGCTCGGTGGCGCGGGTGCGGACCCACTGCAAGGCGTCGGCCCTGATCACCCGGCAGCGGTCAGCGCAGCCGAGCCTCTGCGCGGTGGCGCGCACGTGGGCGAGGGCACGCTCCTCGCTGTCGACGAAAGTCGCATGGGCGGCGCCCCGCGACAGTGCCTCGAAACCGACCGTACCCGCGCCGGCGAACAGGTCGACGACGCGGGCGCCGACAACGCTGTCGGCGAGAATGTTGAAGAGCGCCTCGCGCACCAACGACCGCGTCGGCCGCAGCAGCTGGTCGCGCGGTGTGTTCAACAGCCGGCCCCGCCATTCGCCGCCGGTGATGCGTGTTTGTGCCGTGGTGGGCATGAACTCGGGTCAGTCGAGGTCGAAGACGGCTCGGTAGCCGTTCATGGCCTCGTGAAGCGGCGGGTACGCCGTCAGCTCGGGATCGTGGTCGAGCCACGACCGCGCCGCGCTGCGCGCTCGCTGGAGCATGGCCACGTCGAGCAGGTCGGCGACGCGCATCTCGGGCAGCCCGTGCTGGCGGAGGCCGGCGACGTCGCCGGCCCCACGGAGGCGTAGGTCGGCCTCGGCCAGTGCGAATCCATTGTGGGTCGCGGCCACCGTCTCCAGCCGCTGCGAACCCTCATCGTCGAGAGCGCTCTGGAAGAGGAGGCAGAAGGAGCGATGCTCCCCGCGGCCGACGCGACCGCGGAACTGATGGAGCTGGGCGAGCCCGAACCGCTCGGCGCCCTCGATGACCATGATGGTGGCGTTGGGCACGTCCACGCCCACCTCGATGACGCTCGTGGCGACGAGCAGGTCGGCATGGCCGGCTGCGAACCGGGCCATCCGCTCCTCCTTGTCGCGGGTGGCAAGGCGGCCGTGGAGCAGCTCGACGCGAAGGTCCGGGAAAACCTCGTCGCGCAATCGCTCGTACTCAGCGGTCGCGCTGCGCACGCCGAGCTTGTCGCTCTCCTCGATGAGCGGGCAGATCACGAACGCCTGTCGTCCCAGGCCGACCTGCGCGCGGATGAAATCGTAAGCCTCCGCACGGCGGTGGGGCGCCACCACGGTGGTCACGACCGGGTGCCGTCCGGGGGGCATCTCGCGCAGCTCGCTGATGTTCACGTCGCCGTACAGGGTGAGTGCCAGCGAGCGCGGGATGGGCGTGGCGGTCATGGCAAGGAAGTTGGGCATCAGGCTGCCCTTGCGGCGGAGGCGCTGGCGCTGGGCGACGCCGAAGCGATGCTGTTCGTCGACAACGACGAGCCCGAGGTCGCTGAAGACGACGTCGTCCTCGATGAGCGCGTGGGTGCCGACGAGCAGCGACTCCAGCCCGTTGGCCATCGCCTCGACGATCTCCCGGCGTGCGCGGGCTGGCGTGCTTCCGATCAGCAGCCGCGGAGCCAGTTGGTGCGGGGCAAGCAGCTCGCTGAGGGTGGCCTGATGCTGCCGCGCCAGGATCTCCGTCGGCGCCATCAGCGCGGCCTGCCGGCCCGCCTCGACGACTGCCGCAGCCGCCAACAGCGCCACTACGGTCTTGCCGGAGCCGACGTCGCCTTGCAGCAAC
>CATPAP010000297.1 GCA_955651875.1 Candidatus Dormiibacterota bacterium | reverse complement strand
GGCCAAGCAACAGTTCGCTGCAGCGTCGGCGGGGGTGCGCGCCAAGCGTCCCTGCGGAACCGGGATTCCAGCCGCAGCGAACTGTTGCTTGGCCTGGTACTCGAGCAGTTTCAAAGCCGCAGACCTCGTGCGTTCTACTGACGGCGCGTCAGTCTAGCCCTGCGTCCTTGCGCCCGGCGGCGCGATCGCCGTCCGGCTCAGCTGACAGGCTGACTGCGGGTGATGCTGTCGATCTCCTCGACATCGGCGGCCGTCGGAGTCCACCTGCCGGCCTGTGCATTGGCCGCCACCTGCTCGGGGGTCGTTGCCCCGGCGATCACCGAGACCACCTGAGGCATCGCGGCGAGACCGCCGATGGCAACATCAATCAGCCCGATGCCGCGCTCGTGCGCGAAGTCCTCGAGGGCTTCGATGATGTCGAAGTTCGCGTCGGTCATGAGCTCGCCTGCCCGCTCGGTGTTGCCGCCAAGCCTGGTACCGGTTGGAGGCTTCTCGCCGCGGCGGTACTTGCCTGTGAGGAGACCGTTGGCGAGCGGGAAGTACGGCAGGATCCCCAAACCGAGCCTGCTGCAGGCGGGCGTGACGGATTGCTCGACCTCGACGCGGTCCAGGAGGCTGTACTGGTCTTGCGCAGTCACGTAGAACACCCAGCCCTGGTCCTTGGCGATGGCGTGAGCCTGCTCGATCTGCACACCGCTGTAGTTGGAACACCCGATCGCCCGCACCTTGCCATCGCGGATGAGATCGTTGAGAGCGCTGAGCGTCTCCGCCAGCGGTGTCGAATCGTCGAAGAAGTGATGCTGGTACAGGTCGATGTGGTCGGTGCGGAGCCGGCGCAGGCTGTGCTCGACGGCCTGGGTGATCCATCGTCGGGAGCCGCCGCTCTGGTCATCCGAGCCCATCGAGCCACCGAACTTGGTGGCGATGAGGGCTTCGTCGCGGCGCGCGCCGAGAGCGCGCCCGATGATCTCCTCGCTCCGCCCCCTGCCGTAGATGTCCGCGGTGTCGAAGAACCCGACGCCCTCGTCCAGGGCGGCGAGGATCACGCCTTCACTGCGCTGCTCGTCGATCCTGCCGCCGAAGTTGTTGCAGCCGATTCCCACGACCGGCACCTCGATGCCCGATGCGCCCAGCGTCCGGTGTTGCAACCCAGTCATCAGCCTCTCCTCCAGTGATGGTCGCGTCCGGCAGCACCCATCGAAGCACGGCGGGGCAATCCGAGGCTCTGGCCGCGTGGGCCGCCACCCACTGCTACGCTCGCGATCATGGCCGACCCCGCTGGTCCGCATGAGCCCGCCGCCATCGTGCCACCGGTTGCCGTCGAACGACCTGCCCACGCGGTCCGCACGCTGGTCGTCGCGGCGCTCATCGTGATCTCCATCCTCGCCCTCGCGGTCGTGCTCGCTCGCATCGTCGACCTCCTGCTCATCATTCTGGTCGCCATCGTGTTCGCCGAGGGCGTGCGCCCGCTCACCAACCGACTCGCCGATGCACGGCTGCCGAGGGCCGCCGCGATCGGCGTCGTCTACGCGGGCTTCATCCTGCTGCTCGCGGTGCTCATCACCGTGCTCGTGCAGCCCATCGTCGACGAGGCCAAGACGCTGGCCCACAACCTTCCCAGCTACCAGGCCAGCCTCCAGTCCACGGTGGCGTCCTGGCAGCAGGCGCTGAACCTCGGCGGCAGCGGCAGCCCGAACATCGGCAACACGCTCGCGGGCAGCCTCGACACCGCCAAGAATGTGCTGCTCACCATCGGCGGGTACATCGTCGGCGTGCTCGTCAATCTCGTGCTCGTGCTTGTGGTGGGCTTCCTCTGGCTGATCACCTCGGACCGGCTCAAGCACTTCGTCGTCGACCTTCTGCCGCCCCGCCACCAGGGGCTCGCGGCGGACATCCTGCGCGAGATGGGGCAGCGCATGGGCGGCTTCCTTCGTGCCACCGCGATCAACATGGTGGTGGTGGGCATCCTCACCGGCGTGGCGTCCGCGGCGCTGGGGCTGCCCAGCCCCGTCCTGTTGGGGATCTTCGCGGGACTCACGGCCGCGATCCCGCTGGTCGGGCCGTTCCTGGGCATCATCCCGCCGCTGCTGCTGGGACTGACCCTCGGCGTGGGCCACGCCGTGCTCGTGGTGATCGTCCTGCTGGTCGTCCAGCTCCTCGACGCCAACCTGGTGATCCCGCAGGTCATGAACCGGGTCGTGTCACTGCCGGCGCTCGCCGTCGTCGTCTCGCTGCTGATCGGTGGCGCGCTGGCAGGCCTGATCGGCGCGCTCCTTGCGGTGCCGGTGGCGTCCGCCCTGCAGGTGGTGCTGCTGCGTGTGGTCGTTCCCTACGTCCACACCACCCAGGGCCGGCACGACGAGGCGTACGCCCGCGCCTACACCCCGCTTTCGGCCGCGGACGAACCGGGGCCGAGCGGCGGTGGGCGTCGGCGCACCCCGCGCTGAGCACATGAGCGTCAGCGCACAGGCACGTCCCTCGCGGCTGGAGGCTGCTGACGCTCTGCGCGCGCTCGCCACCGTGCTCGTGATCGTCATCCACACCAGCCATTGGCCCCCGAGCGCCGTCCTCTTCAGCGACCTCGACCTGCTCAGCCGCCTCGCTGTGCCGGCGTTCATGATGCTCACCGGCGTCCTGCTCAGCTACCAGTACAGCAGGCAGCGCCCGGATCCCCGTGCCTTCTTGACGCGTCGATTCTCACGCAGCCTGCTGCCATGGCTGGCATGGGCACCGGTGTACCTGCTGACCGGGTGGCTGCTGACGGGCGACGTATCACACAGCGCTGACGGGCTGCGCACTTTCTTCACGTACGGAGCGGGCCACCTGTGGTTCCTGCTGCTTATCCCGCAGATGTACCTGCTCTACCTGGTCTGGCCGCGCACGCACCTCTGGCTCTGGGCGGCCGTGGCGCTGGCTGTGCAGACCGGCCTTGCCGTGTATCGCCTCTACGGCCCCATGCCCATCGGGATACTCAGCCAGCTCACACTGTGGCACGGGTTCCAGCTGCTGCCGTTCTGGGTCGGCTACTTCGCGATCGGGCTGGCCGCCGGTCGCGCGCTCGTCACCAGGGGTGCGCCGCACGGCTCGCACCCGCGCGCCCTCGCGGCCGCGGCGCTGGCCACGGCGGCGAGCGGTGTCCTGCTCATCGCGGTGGGGTACGCCAGCGCACCTCACGGTAGCTTCCAGCAAGGCACCGGCGGCTTCCTGCTGCCCCAGGAGCCCCTCTTCGTGGTCAGCGTTGCCACGCTGGTCCTGTTGGGAGGCCCCGCCGTGGTGCGAACGAGTCGTGGTCTTGGCGCGATCACCAACCTCTTGAGCGAGAACTCGCTGGGGATTTACATCCTCCATCCCATCCTGATTTACGCGATCGGCCGGCTGATCGGCGGTCTGCTCTCGCCGGGGCTGCCGATCTCGCTGGTGGGGTTCCTGGTCCTCACCGTGGGCGGTCTGGCGGCAGCCACGGTGGTCTCTGTCCTGCTCAGCGCGACGCCGCTCGGCCCCACTCTCGGGGTGCGCCGGCGCCCACTCGCGATTCCCTGGGTGCGCGCCGCGTCGTCGGGGTCGGTCACCGGTTGAACCAGCGCCTGTGTCGCGTCGCCTACAGAGGGATGTTGCCGTTCTTGCGCGGAGGCAGCGTCACCTGCTTGTCCATGGTCATGTGCAGCAAGCACATCCGCGCCGACTACAACGTGGCGTGGCCGACTGCTGAGATCGCCGTGATGGGGCCGCAGGGTGCAGTCAACGTCATCTTCAAGCGAGAGATTGCCGCTGCAGACGACCCGCCCGCGCGCACCGCCGAGCTGATCGACGAGTACCGCGAGCAGTTCGCCAACCCCTATTACGCCGCCGAGCGGGGATACATCGACGACGTCATCGAGCCCAAG
>CATPAP010000296.1 GCA_955651875.1 Candidatus Dormiibacterota bacterium | reverse complement strand
GGTCATAAAGCTGCAGCACTACGGTCAGGGCCTGATCCGAGAGCTCAGCTCGCGGCCCAAGCAGTGAACTTCAGCCTGAGCTGACCCTCGACTTCGCGGTCGGCCGCCGGCTCGAAGCCGGAACCGTGGACCCACGACCACAAGGGCACGGTTCGCATTGTGTCCGATCTCCCCAGCCAAAGAGGATTCGAACTTTCAGCGACCGCGCGCCTCGCAGGCTGGCATGAGGCTCCGGTTGGCCTCAAGAGCGATCAGGAAGGTTCTAGTAGTGTTGCCTTCGCCCCGCCATCGGTCTCTCCGGCGCCGCGCGCTGCCAGCTCGCCGGCGATGGCGAGCGCGCGCGAAAGGCGCTCCGGCGTGGCCGTGAAGCAGAGCCGGAAGCGTTCGGGCACCTCGAAAGCGATCCCCGGCGTCACCAGGACACGCCGCTCGGCGAGCGCGCTCACATACCCGAGCGTGTCCGGCCAGGGGCTGCGGATCCAGAGGAAGATGCCGCCCTGAGCATCGGCGACATCGAGTCCGGCCGCGACTGCCGCGTCACGAGCGTGGTCACGGAGGACGCGGTACGGCCCGGTGTCGATGCTCCACGACTCGAGTTGCAAGAGCGCACGCTGTGCTGTCGCCGGCGCGCTCACCATGCCGAGGGCGCGCATGCAGGTCTCCAACCCCCGGTCGGTGTGTGCCGTGGTCATGGAGGGATGCAGCACCAGGTAGCCGATGCGCTCACCAGCGAGCCCCATGTCCTTGGAGAACGAGCGGGCCAGCACTGTGCGCTCGTAATAGGCGAGGGGCTCGACGCGCCGCGCCGGCGCGTACACGAGGTTGCGGTAGGCCTCGTCGACGATCAGAAGGATCCGCCTCCGCGTGCGGCGGTTGTGGTGCTCGAGGACGTCGACTATCGCGGCCATCTCGTCGTGTTCGATGACATGGCCGCTGGGATTGCTCGGCGTGTTGATGATCACCGCCGCCGTGCGTGCGCTGAGCGCGCGCACCAGCGCATCGACGTCGACGCGCTGGGTGGCGTCGTCGGCAGGCACCGGCACGAAAGAGAGCGCGCCGGTTTCGCAGTACGGACGAAACTCTGGGAAGCACGGCGCGATCCCGACCACCTCGTCGCCGGCGTCGACGAATGCGCGCAGGGCCAGGCACATGGCGCCCGCCGCGCCGCCGGTCATGGCGATTGACGCAGCCGTCATCCCGGCGAACGCGACGTCCTCCGCGGTGCGCTCGCGCACCTCGGGATACCCGAGGTTGGGCATGTACGCATGCCGTCCGGGGAAGAACTCGGCGGCGGCCCGTCCAAACGCCTCCCGGACCAACGGTGGGGCATCGAGCGGCTGCCCGAGCGACAGATCGACGACGGAGTCGTCGCCATGTTTGGTGCGCATCCGCTGACCCTCGGCGAACATCAGCCGGATCCAGCCTCCCGCCTCGACCTGCTGGTTTGCCCAGGCCGACAGGGGGAAGCCGTCGCGGCGCGTGTCGTCATCCATGCGCGTGGAGGGTACGGTGCGCAGCGGCGGGTCGTCGCGTACCCCGAGAAGGCACCGCAGTGTCAGGCGATCGACTCGGCGCCGCGCATCCCGCCCGTGTGCCAAGAGAACGGGTACTCGCGATCAACGAGCTGGCGCGCCACCTCGGTGCGATGGAGAGGCCGGAAGGTATCGACCATGACGGCGAGCTCGTCCGTCTCGCGGGGACGCTCGTAGGAGGCTTCGAGGGCGCCCGGTTGCGGGCCGTGTGGCACGCCACCGACGTGATGCGTGAACGAGCTCTGCTTGACGCCGCGCCGCGCCGCGTAGTTGCCGTCGACGTAGTAGAGGACCTCATCGGAGTCGAGGTTGCTGTGGTGGTAGGGGAGCATCACCGCGTCGGGATCCCAGTCGAGCTTGCGCGGCACGAACGAGCAGATCACCACGTTCTGCGCCTGAAAGGTCTGATGGATCGGCGGCGGGACATGGAAGCGACCAGCTCGGGGCTCGAAGTCGTGGATGTTGAAGGCAACCGGGTAAACGGTGCCGTCCCAGCCGACCAGATCGAAGGGGTGGTGATCGAGGTTGTACCGGCTCACCCGTCCGGCCCGCTTCAGCCACACCTCGATGGGGCCGTCGCCGCCATCCTCGAGCTCGTCGGGTCCACGGAAGTCGCGCTCCGAGTACGGAGCGATCTCAGTCAGCTGGCCGTTGCGCGCTCGGTACCGGTCCGGCGAATCGACGATGCCGGCGACCTCGAGCGCGAGCACGCGCACGTCATCGAGCGAATCAAACTCGATCCGATAGATGACACCGCGGGGGATGACCACGTAGTCGTGCTTGCCAAAGGCGAGCTGGCCGAACTGCGTGTGCAGGGTGCCCGCGCCCCGGTGGATGAAGAGGACCTCGTCGGCGCCGCCGTTGACGCACAGCACCTCCTGCTGCCGGGCCGGGAAGGCGAGACCGATGTGGATGTCGTCGTTGGCGAGCAGCCACTTGCGTCCGCTGACCACGTCGCCTTCAGGTTGCAGGTTGAAGCCCTGGAGATGCGCGTGCTCATGGACTTGTTCACGCTCAGGGGTCATCATCTCGGTCGGCCCCTCGCCGATGTCGTGGGCCGATTCAGGCATGTGGCGGTGGTACAGCAGCGACGACGGCCCACTGAATCCCTCGCGACCGAAGAGCTCCTCGTACACCGGCCTGCCGTCGACCTCGAAGCGCATGTGGCGCTTGCGGGGCACATCGCCGAGGCGTCGGTACGTTCTCACGCCGTGGAGGTTAGAGGTTGCCGCGCGCGGCCTGTTCGCGCTCGATGGCCTCGAACAGAGCCTTGAAGTTGCCCTTGCCGAAGCCCTTGCACCCTTTGCGCTGGATGACCTCGAAGAAGAGGGTGGGGCGGTCGCCAACCGGGCGCGTGAAGATCTGGAGCAGGTAGCCGTCGTCGTCACGGTCGATCAGGATGTTGAGGTCTTCGAGGCGTTCGAGGTCCTCGTCGATGCCGGCGGCGCGCTCACCGAGGGCGGAGTAGTACGACGACGGGGCGGTCAGGAACTCGTCGCCGCGCTGGCGCATCGAGTCCACCGTGCTGACGATGTCGTCGGTGTGGAGGGCGATGTGCTGGACGCCGCTGCCCCGGTAGTAGTCGATGTACTCCTGGATCTGCGAGGCCTTGAG
>CATPAP010000295.1 GCA_955651875.1 Candidatus Dormiibacterota bacterium | reverse complement strand
GTTCAGGGTCGCCGGCCAGCGAGTCGACGAAATAGCCGCCGTCGTACGGACGATTCGCGGCACGCAGGAGCGCCGCCGCGGGCTGCCTGCGCGGCGGCGGGATGCCCGGCACGAGCCGGTAACCGAGCACCAACCGGTTGCCGGCTCGCGTGACGCCCACCTCGTCGATGACCTCCCATCTGGTGAGGCTGCTGAACGGGTACTGCCGCTGCAGCAGGCCGTCGCGGGTCAGCTCGAGGGTGGGGCGCAGGACCAGCCCGGTGGTGAGCAGCGCGACTGCCGGAGCGGCGCACACGAACCAGCCGATGGTGGCCCCGTCGAGAAGGAAGAGCACGCCGGCCACCTCGGTGACGGCGGCGAGAGGGACTACGAGAGCCGCCGGGCGGCGGGCTCGGAAGACCACCCGTCCGCCCCTGGCGGTGGTGACGGACGGCGCGGCGTTGGCTGCCGCGGGCTCGCCATGGCTCACGGGGTCCATCCTACCCAGAGCCCGTTGCGCGTTCGCTCTGCCATGGTGAAGCGGTGCCGCTGATCGCCTTCTCCGTCTTCGACGTACTGCTCGTGCTGGGCCTCGGCGCCGCCGGATTCCTGGTGGTGGCGGTGGTCTGCGTCGCCGTTCTGGCGATGCTCCAGCTCGTGCTCCCTGCGGCCGACACCGGGGCGGCCGAGCTCGACCGGCTCGCCGCTGCGGAGGAGGGAGGTGTAGCCCCGACCACCGACGCGGGCGACCTTGACAGCGGAGTCGATGCATAAGGTATCCTTTATCAAAGGAAACGTTATGCAAGCCCCTGTCCAGACGCCCGACCCCACCCGCCGCCCGGCACGCCGTGCCCTCCCTGGCAGCATCGCCGCCGGGGCCAGCGACCTCTCCGTCGCCTTCGAGGGGCTCGCCAACCCCACTCGCCTGCTCATCGTCGAGAGCCTCGCCACGACCCAGGAGATGCGGGTCAGTGAGCTCGCCGAGCTCTGCATGGTCTCCCAGCCGCGCATGAGCTGGCATCTGCGGATCCTCCGCAAGGCGGGGATCATCCGCACCCGGCGCGATGGCCGCGAGGTCTTCTGCCGCCTCGACCGCGACGCCATCGCCCAGCACCTTCGTGCCTTTGTTCGTCTCATCTCAGCGCCCACCGAAACAAGCACCGATGTGCTGGCCCAGGGTCTTCAACCAGTCAGTGAGGGAATCTCATGAGCAACAAGGTCAGAGCGGCCATCATCGGGGTGGGCAACTGCGCGTCGTCGCTCGTCCAGGGACTCGAGTATTACAAGAACGCCGATCCCAATGACGTCGTGCCCGGTCTCATGCATGTCGACCTCGGCGGTTATCACATCGGTGACATCAAGATCTCAGCCGCGTTCGACATCGACGCCGAGAAGGTCGGCAAGGACGTCAGCGAGGCGATCTTCAGCGGCCAGAACAACACCGTCAAGTTCAGCGACGTGCCGTACCTCGGTGTCCCGGTGCAGCGCGGCATGACCCACGACGGCCTCGGCAAGTATCTCTCCGAGGTGATCAAGAAGGCGCCCGGCTCCACTGTCGATATCGTCGACGTGCTCAAGTCAACCAAGACAGACGTAGTTATCAACTACCTGCCCGTCGGCAGCGAGGAGGCGACCCGCTGGTACACCGAGCAGATCCTCACCGCCGGCTGCGCCATGGTCAACTGCATGCCCGTCTTCATCGCACGCGAGGAGTACTGGCAGAAGCGGTTCGAGAAGGCCGGCAGCTGCATCATCGGTGACGACATCAAGTCGCAGGTGGGCGCGACCATCATGCACCGGGTTCTCACCCGCCTGTTCCGCGACCGCGGCGTCGAGATCGAGAACATGTACCAGCTCAACTTCGGCGGCAACACCGACTTCCTGAACATGCTCGAGCGCGAGCGGCTGCAGAGCAAGAAGATCAGCAAGACCAACGCTGTGAAGTCGCAGCTCGACCACCCCATCGCCGAGCGCAACCTCCATGTCGGACCTTCGGACTACGTGCCGTGGCTCAACGACCGCAAGTGGGCGTACATCCGCATCGAGGGCAAGTCCTTCGGCGATGTTCCTCTCAACATGGAGCTCAAGCTCGAGGTCCACGACTCCCCGAACAGCGCCGGCGTGGTCATCGACGCGGTGCGCTGCTGCAAGCTCGGCATCGACCGCGGCCTGGTGGGCGCTCTCGAGGGACCGTCGAGCTACTTCATGAAGTCACCGCCTCGGCAGGTGTCGGATTCACTGGCCTTTGAGCTCACCGAGCAGTTCATCGCGGGAGCCCCCGACCCGGCGTTCAACGGGCGCAGCCAGAAGAGCGTGAACGCGGCCGACCCGGTTGCGCAACCGGTCACGCCCGCAGCCGACTGAGCCGGAGCTCCGAGAGTGGTCGAGGCGGGCCAGGAGTCAACTCTCCCGGTCCGTTCGCGCCTGTTCCCGTGGCGGCGCCGCGGCGAGTCAATGCTGCCGTACCACGGCTACCGGATCGCTTCGGGCTTGGTGCGCGTGCTTCCGCGCCGTGCCAGCTTCGTCCTCGCCGATCGCGTCGCCGATGTGCTCCTCGCCACCATCCCAGCCAAGTTCGACGCCTTGCGTGACAACCTGCGCCACGCTGTCCCTGACGCCGACGACCGGCAACTCGAGCGCATCGTGCGCCGCAACCTCCGCCACCTGACGCGCAGCTGGGTGGACGTCATGGCCATCCCGTTCGACCCATCCGGCACCACGCGCCGCCTGCGCGAGGTCGACCTGCATCACTACACGGACGCGCTCGAGCGGGGCAGGGGCGTGGTGGTGGTGTCCATGCATTTCGGCGCATGGGAGGCCGGCCTGGCCGCGTGGAACGGCGGCGGTGGACGGCTCGCGCTCCTCGCCGAACAGTTGCGGCCCCAGAAGCTCTTCGACGCCATCGCGGGGGCTCGCGGCGCGCTCGGTGTCAAGGTCATCCCCATCGATATCGAAGCCATGCTCAACGGCGACGCGCGGACCGCCCGGCGCCTCGGCGCGGCGGCGATGCGCGAGGTGTTCAAGCACCTCCGCAGCGGCGGCGGCATCGCCATCGCCATCGACCGTGACCTCACCGGAACCGGCAAGCGCCTCCCATTCTTCGGCCAGCCCGCCCCCATCCCTCTGGGGGTGGTGGAGGTGGCCATACGCAGCGGCGCGGCCGTCGTCCCCATCATCCTGCTGCGCACGGACTGGGGCGTCGAGGGCACCATCTTCCCGGAGATGGACTACGATGCCGACGCTCCGCGCGAACAGGAGGCGGAGCGCATCACGCGCGAGATCCTCGCCACCTTCGAGACGGTGATCCGCGACAACCCCGACCAGTGGCATGTGCTCGATCCGGTCTGGCCGAGCCCGTCGTCATGAAGGTGTGCCTGGTCTCGCCGTACGATTACATGCATCCGGGCGGGGTCACCGAACACGTTCGCCATCTCGCCGACACGCTCCGCGAGCGCGGCCACCAGGTCACCGTGCTCGCCCCCTCGAGCCGTGTCGGCGACGACCACGGCATCCCCGGCTACGTGCGCATCGGGCGCAGCGTGCCGGTGAAGACCAACGGCTCCGTGGCCCGCATCGCGCTCAGCTTCCACCTGGTGCGGCGCGTGCGGACGCTGCTCGACGACAGCGACTTCGACGTGGTGCACTACCACGAGCCGCTGGTGCCCTCGCTGCCCATCACCGTCCTTCGCTTCCACCGCGGCGCCAACGTCGCCACGTTCCACGCGAACGCGCGTCGCAACCTCGGCTACTACTACGGACGGCCATTCCTCGGCCGTTACTTCAAGCGCCTGCACGCGTGCATCGCCGTCAGCGTGCCGGCACGCGACTTCATCTCGCGGTACTTCCCGGGTGACTACCGCATCGTCCCCAACGGCATCGACACCACGCGATTCCACCCGGGGCATTCGCCTGTCGCCGAGCTGCGCAGTCCAGGGATGAAGTCCCTGCTGTTCGTCGGCCGCATGGAGCAGCGCAAGGGCTTCGGCGTCCTGCTCGAGGCCTACGCACAGCTGCGCCGCCGCCGCTCCGACGTGCGCCTGGTCGCCGTTGGTGACGGCCCGCAGCGCGAGGGCTACGAGCGCCAGGTCGATTCCTTCGGCATCCCTGACGTCCTCTTCTGCGGCCGTATCAGCAACGAGATGCTGCCCCGGTACTACACGTCGGCTGACATGTTCTGCAGCCCGGCGACAGGGGGCGAGAGTTTTGGGATCGTCCTGCTCGAGGCCATGGCAAGTGGCGTACCGGTGCTGGCGTCAGCCATCCCCGGCTTCACCGCGGTCGTCGACGGCGGCAAGGACGGTCTGCTGGTGCCACCGAACCAGCCCCGGGTCCTCGCCCAGGCGATCGACACGCTTCTCAACGACGACGACCTCTGCCGCGCCATGAGCGCCCAGGGATTGCGCACCGCGCAACAGTACGACTGGCATCGCGTCGCGGACTCGATCCTCGCCGTGTACGAGGAGGCACGCGGACGCGCCCGCGTGCACATGGTGGCCGCCGGTGTTCACCGACAGGTTTCAGGAATGGGTTAGGGCCGGGGCGCGACGCCTGGTCCCGGCGTTGCGACTCCTCGGCCTCACCCCCAACACTCTCACGCTGGTCGGGCTGGCGGTGTGCGCTGCTTCGGCGGTGCTCGTCGCCACGGGCTACCTCATCCCCGGCGGGGTGATGCTGCTCATCGCGAGCGCCTTTGACATCCTCGATGGCGCGGTGGCGCGGGTCACCGGCAAGGTGTACCGATACGGCGCCTTCCTCGACTCCACCACCGACCGCTACGCCGAGTCCTTCACGTACATCGCCCTGCTCTGGTACTTCACCGTCCAGCAGCCGGGACACCACGTCATCGAGCCCATGCTGGTCATCTTCGCGCTCACCGGTTCCCTGCTCGTCTCCTACGTGCGCGCCCGTGCCCAGTCGCTGGGCTTCGTCTGCGACGGCGGTGTTTTTGCACGGCCGGAGCGGGTCGTGATCACCGTCATCGGCCTGCTCGTTCCCCCACTCCTCTTCGGCTGCCTGGTCGCACTCGCTGTGTTCACCAACGTCACCGCGGTGCAGCGCATCTGGTTCGTGTGGCGGCAGTCGCTCAAGACCGCACCCGCCGACACGTGACGCCCCTGTCTCGCTGGCTGCAGCGTGCATTCGCTGGCGGCTTGAGCCGGCGGTCAGGCAGCGGCTAAGGTCTCGCACCAAATCGTCTTGCCCGGGGAGGAGCAGCAGCATGGACCTCGGACTCAGTGGGCGTACCGCGTTCGTCGCGGCGGCGAGCCACGGGCTCGGCAGGGGCGTCGCGCTGGGCCTGGCGGCCGAGGGTTGCGACGTCGGGCTCTGCGCGCGCGACGGTGCCGCGCTCGACGCCGTCGCCGGTGAGCTTCGCGCTGCAGGCGTGCGCGCCGTCCCCACGGTCGCCGACGTCACCGACGCGGCATCCGTGCACGACGCGATTCAGCGCACCGTCGAGGAGACCAGCCGTCTCGATGTGCTCGTCGTCAACTCCGGCGGTCCACCGCCGGGTCGCTTCGAGGAGGTCGGCGACGACGGGTGGCGAAAGGCGTACGAGCTGACGCTCCTCAGCGCCGTCCACCTGGTTCGCGAGGCTCTGCCCGCGCTGCGTCGATCGGACGCGGCGAGCGTGCTCTTCCTGGCGTCGACGTCGGTGAAGCAGCCGCTCGACAACCTGTTGCTCAGCAACTCCCTGCGCGCGGCGGTCAACGGCCTCGCCAAGTCTCTCGCCAAAGAGTTGGCGCCCGCCGTGCGCGTCAACTCCATCCTGACCGGCCGCATCCGCACCGCCCGGACGGAGGCGCTGGCCCGCCACAACCACCCCGGCGCGGATGTCAAGGACGTGCTCGCCGGCGGGGCGGCGGACATCCCCATGCAGAGGTTCGGGTCGGTCGAGGAGTTCGCCCGCGTCGCCGTGTTCCTCAGCTCGCCCGCCGCGAGCTACGTCACCGGCGTGGCACTCCCAGTCGACGGAGGCTTGATCCAGGCGGCGGGGTAGGCCGCCAACTGTCAGCACGTCGCTGTCGTTCCCAGGATGGCGATGATGCCGACAAGGTTGAAAAGGCCGTGCACGATCGCACCCGGGATGAGCGAGTCGGAGTACTCATAGAGCAGAGCAAGGATGACCCCGACTCCGAACAGCGGGAGCGCAAGCACCAGCACCACATGCGCTGCGGAGAACACCGAGGCACTGACCAGCACCGCGGGGATGATCGGCAGACGGCGCCGCAGCCACCCGTAGATGAAGCCGCGAAAGATGGTCTCCTCCGCCAGCGGCGCGATCAGGCACACGAGGGGGATTGCGACGGCGACGTAGCCTCCGTACTCGTCGCGCACGGCGGTGCACTGCGTATTCGGCGAGTTGGGCAGGAGGTGGGTGGCGGCTGAGCCGAGCCATTCGGCGGCCAACAGTGCAACTGCGGCGCCGATGATGCCGATCGCCAGCCACGGCAGCCAGCCGAGGTTGCCGAGGGATCGCGGCAGTCTCCAGCCGAGGTCGCGCAGGTGCAGCCCGCGGCGCAGCAGCACGAGTGCGGCCAGCGCCGCCAGCGCTGCGGCGTAAGAGGCCGCCTGGCCGGCGAAGGACTCGACGGCGTTCCGTGCCGCGGGCGCCAGCCCCTGGTCGATCACCTGGGTGACGCCCACCAGCAGACTGCCGGTGAGCAGCACCGCCCCCGCCGATGCGGGGACGAACGCGACAATGTCCGTCCAGTCCCAGCGTCCGGCGGATCCGGGTACCGGTGCCGAACGAGGGATCGATGCGGGCTCGTGGTCGGTGTTGACCCGCCTGCGGACGTAGAGCAGGAGCAGCGGAGATACCAGCGCCGCGACCACGAGTGCTGCGTGCGCGCCGCCGCCCTGGGCGGCCTGGTTCGACGCCAGGAAGGTGCCGACCGCAAGCGGCGCCGCCCCGACGAGGCAGTACTTGGCGTAGCTGGCCCGCTGCGGCAGGGTGAGCGGCGGTCTCCCCGAGGGGGCTGTCGGCAGGGACACGGGCGGCCAATTCTGCACAATCGCTGAATGGCTGCCCCCGCTTCCGTATTCGGCCACGAGGCGGTGCTCGACCGGCTTCTCACCGCCCACCGGGATGGGCGCTTGGCGCACGCACTCCTCGTGAGCGGGCCGTCTGGGATCGGCAAGACGGCGGTGGCGCTGCAGCTGGCAGGCGCGGTCCTCGACGCGGACGCGTGGCCAGGTGGCCTCCTCGCGCATCCCGACCTCTGGCTCGACGACTCCGATGCCGAACGAGTCGGCATCGACCGCATCCGCGCCGGCGCCAGGGCGGACACGGGTCCGAGCCTGCAGGACTTCATGAGCCTGCGCACCTACGCTGGCGGGATGCGCGTGGCCGTGCTTGCACGTGCGGATCGACTCACCGAGCAGGCCGCCGATGCACTCCTCAAGACGCTCGAGGAGCCGCCGCCCGGGACCCTGATCGTCCTGTGCGCAGCCAACCCCGAAGGACTCCCCGAGACGATCGTCTCGCGCGCCCAGCAGATACCCCTGGTCACGGTGACCTCGACACGGATCGTCGGGTGGCTCGAGGGCGCCGGTGTCGAGCGGCGGCTCGCCAGGCTCGCTGCGGCCCTGTCAGGGGGTCGGCCTGGTCGTGCGCTGCGCCTCGCCTGCGAGCCCGGCATCCTGACCGCGGAGGTCGAGGCTCTGCATGCCTTCCTGGCCATCGCAGGGGGCGGCATGGAGGGCGCCCTCCGATCCGCTGCGGATCTGACCCCGGGCGCCGGGCCTGAGGGACGGGAGCGAGCCATGCTGCTGCTCGCGGTCTGGTCGTCCTTCGTTCGAGATGCGGCGCTCGAAGCCTCCGCCGTCACTGAGCTGCGGACGTGGGTCGATTACGCGGGGCCGCTCGAGCGCTGGGCGGAGAGCCTGGGCAGCTCCCGGCTCGCCGACATCCTGGGAATGCTGCTACGCGCCGCGGGTGAGATCGCCCAGTACGCTCAGCCGCGGCTCACGTTCGAGACGCTGTTCCTCGACATCTTCGTGGGTCCACAGGCGCCCCCGTCCGTGGAGGTCCACGTCGCCCCGGTCGGTCTTGCCCAGGCTCCCGTTGCCGCCCCCGCCCCCGCGCGGGCGTCCAAGGCGGCCGTCAGGCGACCGGCCAAACGCCGCTGAGCTCAGCGGCGAACGACCCGCCTCAGGACCCGTCCCGGCGCCGCAGGACCAGGAAGAAGCCGAGCAGCAACAGCAGCCCGACCGCCACCAACCAGGGCCGCTCCTCGAACTGCTCGGCAAGAGAGCTCTGCCCCCCGGCCGCAGATGCCGGCATCTCGATGGGGGCGGTGGTCATGAGCCGGACCACGCCAGGCACCGGCTCATGAC
>CATPAP010000294.1 GCA_955651875.1 Candidatus Dormiibacterota bacterium | reverse complement strand
CACACGCAGGGTGCCGTCGGCGGCGGTGAACGGCGCCAGGTGATGCGTGAAACGCTCGCGCAGCACGCGCGCGCGGCCTGCGGGAACGTCGATGCCGCGCCCGACCGTGAGCGCGGCCCAGAGCTGGGCGGCGCTGTCGAACCTGGCGATGTCGGCGCGCGCAGTTGCCGACCAGCCAGGTGGGAGCGCCGCTGGAGCGACCGGTCCGCGAACGGGCGCTGACTCGTCGCTGCCACCGGCGTCCAGCCAGGCGCTGTGGAGCGCGTTCTCGTGCGCGGCGCCGTCCTCCCACACCACGACGCGCGCGCGCTGTGCGACGCGGGCCAACTCATCGAGGTCGCCGGCGAGGTCGTCGCCACTCTCCAGCGCGAGCAGTGAGAGCGCCACATCGAACGACCCAGGCGCAAAGGGCAAGGACAGACTGGCTCGCTCGGGTTGGGCGCGGTCGACGACCTCGACGGCGACGGTGACGCCGGCACAGCGTTCGCGCAGGCGGCGGGTGAGCTCGCCGTCGCCGGCGGACACCTCGAGCACGCGCTCGTTGCCCCGCAGCGCGGCGAGGTCCACGAGCTGTTCGGCGAGCGGGCGATGCAGCGCCACGGCCAGGGTGCGACCGGGCGCCGCCATCGCCGTGGCGTCCCCCGCCGTCAGGAGCTGACGGTGACCGCGGCGGCGGCGATGGCCGCGGCCCGGGCGGGGTCGCGCAGGACGCGCAGGAGCGGCTTGCGCCGCTCCTCCCACACCTCCGCCGCAGCGACCAGCTGGGGATGGTCGTCGATAAAGTGCGTGGTGTAGTCGCCCGAGATGAAGTCGGGGTCGTCGAGGATGGCGAGGTGGTAGGCGACGTTGGTGCTGATGCCCACGATCGCGTACTCGAGCAGGGCGCGGCGCAGGCGCGCGATGGCGAGCTCGCGCGTCGGTCCCCAGACGATCAGCTTGGCGATCATCGGGTCGTAATGGGGCGACACCATCCCCGGCGCGGCGAGCGAGGAGTCGACGCGCACGCCCGGACCGCTGGGCTCGCGGTAGCCGGTGACCCGGCCCGGTGAGGGCATGAAGTTCTTCGCGTATATTTCCGCGTTGACACGGCACTCGATGGCGTGGCCGCGCGGGACGAGATCCTCCTGGCGCAAACCCACGGTCTCGCCGGCGGCGATGCGCAGCTGCTCGACGACGAGGTCGACCCCGTAGACGAGCTCGGTGATGGGATGCTCAACCTGCAGGCGCGTGTTCATCTCCAGGAAGAAGAACTCGCCGTTGCTGTAGATGAACTCGACCGTGCCCGCGTTGACGTACCCGACCGCGCGAGCCGCGGTCACCGCCGCCTCGCCCATGCGTGCCCGGGTGGCGGCGTCGATGGCCGGCGACGGCGACTCCTCGAGGATCTTCTGGTGACGGCGCTGGATGGAGCACTCGCGCTCGCCGAGGTGGACGATGGTGCCGTGGGTGTCGGCGAGCAACTGGATCTCGATGTGGCGCGGCGAGTCGACGTAACGCTCGAGGAAGACGGTGGCGTTGCCGAAGGCGCGCTGCGCGGTGCTCTGCGCCGCCTCGAGGTTCTCGCGCAGCTCCTTCTCGTCACCGGCCACGCGCATGCCGATGCCGCCGCCGCCCGCCGACGCTTTGATGAGCACCGGGTAGCCGACCTCGTGTGCCGCGGCGACGGCGGCGTCGACGTCCTCGAGCGCGTCGCTGCCGGGCACGACGGGAACGCCGCTGTCGCGCATGCGCGCGCGCGCCGGCACCTTCTCGCCCATCGCCGCCATCGCCTCAGCACTGGGACCGATGAAGGTGATGCCGTTGTCGGCGCAGGCGCGCGCGAACGCCTGGTTCTCGCTGAGGAAGCCGTAGCCGGGGTGGATGGCCTGCGCGCCCGTCGACTTCGCCGCCTCGATGATGCGGTCGATCACCAGGTACGACTCTGCTGCCGGCGCCGGCCCGATCTCCACGGCCTCGTCGGCGAGCAGCACGAACGCGGCGGTGCGGTCGGCCTCGCTGTACACGGCGACCGACGCGATGCCGAGGTCGCGGCAGGCGCGGATGACCCGCAGCGCGATCTCGCCGCGGTTGGCGACGACGACCTTGGTGAACATCAGTCGATCTGCACGATGGGGTCGCGCGGGCGGACCACGTCGCCGTCGGTGACGTACACCGTGCTGATCGTGCCGGCGCGAGTCGCGGTGATGTCGTTCTGCATCTTCATCGCCTCGAGGATGGCGACCACGCTGCCGAGCTCGACACTGTCGCCGACCTTGACGCGGACCTTGAGGATCTGCCCCTGCATGGGGGCGACGACGGTTCCCTCGCGCACCACCGGCGCCTGCGCCGCGGCCGACGCGCCCCCGCCGCCGCCGAGCCCCGCGCCGATAACACGCACGCTGTAGCTCTGCCCGTCCACCTCGACGGTGAGCTCGCGGACGTCGGCGGGCGGTGGCTGTGCGACGGCCTCGGCGTCCGCGGACGCGGCCTCGTCGTCGTCGTCCGGGGCTGCAGCCGGCGCTGCTGTCGGCTCGGGTTCGTCGCCGAGCCGCTCCGCGACCACCTCGCCGCGGACCACCGCCAGGGTCGCGGAGGGGAAGAGCGCGTAGTTGACCAGGGTGGCGTCGTCCGGATTCTTCACGCCCTCGCGGGTGAGCTCGCGGTGCAGCGCCGGCAGCGCGGGCTCGAGCAGGTCGGCGGGGCGCAGGGTGATCGGCTCCTCGCGGCCGTTGACGAGGCGGCGCACCGCATCGTCGATGGGGAAGGGCGGCGCGCCGTACAGCCCCAGGCAGTAGTCCTTGACCTCCTGGCTGACGGTCGCGTAGCGGTCGCCGTCGCAAACGTTGTAGACGGCCTGGGTGGCAACGATCTCGATGATCGGGGTGATCATCGGCGGATGACCGAGCTCCGCGCGCACCCGCCGGGCCTCGGTCTCGACGTCGTCGAGGCGGTCGATCTGGTTGCGCTCGCGCAATTCGGCGAGCGCGTGGCCCATCGCCGCGGGCGGGAGCAGGCCGCGCAGGGCGGCGCTGTCGGTGCGCAGCGCCGGTACGTCGACGACGGCCGCGTACGGCACCAGGCAGTGCTCGAGCTCGGTCGACGCGCCGCTCACCGTCTCGAGGTTGAGACCGGTGTCGAGCTCGGTGCCGCGCAGCGCGGCGATGACGGCCTCGGCTGCGGGCACCGAGGCACCACCGGCCAGCGGCGCCAGCGCGACGTCGAGCCGCGACGCTCCGGCGACCGCGGCGGCGTACACCGCGAACTCCGCCTGGCCGGTCTGCGTCGACAGCGACAGTGCCAACGGCAGGCTGGTGGCGTCTACGATGCGCTGCACCACGTCGCCGATCCTGGCGATGCCGAGCAGGCCGAGCGGGTCGTGGATGCAGATGGCGTCGGCGCCGAGCCCGGTCAGCTCCTCGGCGAGCGCGACGACGCGGTCGGGGTCGTGGTGCGGCGAGTCCGCATAGACGATGGCCGCCTCGACCTGGCGTCCCACCGCGCGCGCGGCTTCGATGGCGCGGCGCACGTTGCGCACGTCGTTGAGCGGATCGTGGATGCGGAAGCGGTCGATGCCCGCGTCCGCCGCCACCCTGATGAAGGCGTCGACGACGTCGTCGCTGACCTGGCGGTGGCCGGTCAGAGCCTGGCCGCCGAGCGAGGCCACCAGGGTGCTCTTGGGAGCGGCCTCGCGGATGGCGCGGAGGCGCTCGAACGGATCCTCGCCGAGGAAGAGCAGCGACGCTTCGAACGTCGAGCCGCCGAAGACGTCGAGGGCGGCGAAGCCGCAGCCGGCGAGCGCCCGCGCCACCGGGATGGCGTGGCGGCTGCGCAGGCGGCTCAGCAGCAGTGCCTGCTGTCCCGCCCGCAGCGAGCACTCGACGAGCTCGAGACGCGGCATGGCGACCGATTGTAGGGAGCACGGGGCGGCGGTCCCGCTTGGGGCGGCGTTCGGAATGGCAACCTAACGGGCTCTCCTTGCTGAGGACTGGCTACCCGGTGAAGGAGAAGGAGTTGCTGTACCCGCCGTCCTCGCCGTCGGGCTCCTCCTTCTTCTCGAGCCGAAGGGTCAGGGACCGCTCGGTGGGCTCGAATGGGGCGAGGACGAAGAT
>CATPAP010000293.1 GCA_955651875.1 Candidatus Dormiibacterota bacterium | reverse complement strand
TCGAGTATCGCCCCGGCTCCACCGAGCGTGCCGCCATCGTCAGCGCCATCGCCGATCTGACCGCCGACGGCCCCTTACCGCTGCCCATGCACATCGGCGGCATCACCGTCGAGGGAACCGGCGAAGCCTTCGACGTGATTGCCCCGCACCGCCACTCCCAGGTGCTCGGCCGCGGCCACACGGCAACCGCCAAAGAGGTGACCGCGGCGATCGGCGCAGCCGGAGCCGCGCGTCGCGACTGGGCCGAAGCGTCATTCGAGGCGCGCTCCGCCGTGTTCCTCCGCGCCGCCGACCTTCTTGCCGGCCCCTGGCGGGCGCGCGTGAACGCCGCCACCATGCTCGGTCAGAGCAAGACCGTGGTGCAGGCTGAGATCGACGCGGCCTGCGAGCTCGTCGACTTCTGGCGCTTCAACGTCCACTTCGCCGCCCACCTCGCCGACGACCAGCCGCACTCTCCGCCCGGCGTCTGGAACCGCCTCGAGCTGCGCCCGCTCGAGGGTTTCGTGCTGGCGATCACGCCGTTCAACTTCACCTCGATCGCCGGCAACCTGCCCACCGCTCCGGCCCTGCTCGGCAACACCGTGGTCTGGAAGCCGGCGACGACCCAACAGCTCGCCGCCTCGCTGCTCATCGGGGTGCTCGAGGAGGCGGGCCTGCCCCCCGGGGTGATCAACATGGTCACCGGGCACAGCGGCGGCGTCGCCGAGGCGGCCCTCCCCCATCCCGACCTCGCCGGCATCCACTTCACCGGTTCGACCTCGACCTTCGAGACCATCTGGTCGACGGTCAGCGCCAACCTGCACCGCTACCGCACCTATCCACGGCTGGTCGGCGAGACGGGCGGCAAGGACTTCGTCGTGGCTCACGAGTCCGCGTCGCAGGACGCGCTCCTGGTCGGCCTCTTGCGCGGCGCCTTCGAGTATCAGGGCCAGAAGTGCTCGGCCGCCTCGCGCGCCTACGTGCCCAGGTCGATGTGGAACGAGCTGCGCGGACCGCTGAGCGAGGCGACGGAATCGCTGCCGATGGGCGACCCGACCGACATGCGCAACTTCATGGGCGCGGTCATCGACGAGAAGGCTTTCCGCGACCACGAAGCGGCGATCACCGCGGCACGCAGCGACAACACCATCACACTCGTCGCCGGCGGCGAGTGCGACGACAGCGAGGGCTGGTTCGTCCGCCCCACCATCTACGAGACCGACAACCCGCACCACGACCTCATGGAGCGCGAGCTCTTCGGTCCCATCCTCACCGTGCACCCCTACGACGAGCCCGACTGGGAGACACTGCTCCACACCGTCGACACGACGTCCCCGTACGGGCTGACCGGTGCGGTCTTCGCGACGGACCGCGGTGCCATCGAGACCTCGCTGCGCGTCCTCCGCAACGCGGCCGGCAACTTCTACATCAATGACAAGCCGACCGGGGCGGTGGTGGGCCAGCAACCTTTCGGCGGCAGCCGCGCGAGCGGCACCAACGACAAGGCTGGCTCGGCCTTCAACCTGCTGCGCTGGGTGTCACCGCGGGTTATCAAGGAGACGTTCAACCCGGCGACCGACTGGCGCTACCCGCACCAGCTCCAGGACTGACGTCAGATGAGACGTGGCTAGAGCAGCGCCCCGCTCTCGTCGATGTTCTCGAGCAACTCCTTGACCTTCTTGACGAACCGGGTCGCCTGCAGGCCGTCGTTGATGCGGTGGTCGAAGCTCAGCCCGAGGTTCATCATCGGGCGGATCGCGATGGCGTCGTTGACCACGATCGCGCGCTTGATCACCGCGTCCATGGCGAGGATCGCGGCCTGGGGCTGGTTGATGATCGCCTGGGTGAGCACCGTCCCGAGCGCCCCGGTGTTGTTGAGCGTGAAGGTGCCACCCTGGACCTCGTCGAGCTTCAGCTTGTTGGCACGGGCGCGATCGCCCAGGTCCTGCATGGTGGTGGCGAGACCGGCGATGCTGAGCCGGTCGGCGTTGCGCACCACCGGCACGATGAGGCTCTCCTCGAGAGCGACCGCGATGCCGAGGTTGAGGTCGTGGCGGACGATGATGCCCTCGTCACTCCACGACGCGTTGAGTGTCGGGTACTGGCGCAGCGCGTCGCACACCGCCCGCGCCACGAACGGCAGGTAGGTGAGCTTGGCGCCGTAGCGCTGCTCGAATTCGGCTCGTCGCGTCGCGCGCAGCTTGGCGACGCCCGACATGTCGACCTCCATCATCATCCACGCGTGCGGCGACGTATGGCGGCTGCGCACCATGTGCTCGGCGATGGCGCGGCGGGTCGGCGTCAGCGGGATGAGCTCGTCACCTTCGCTGTGCTGCGGTCCAGCCGCGACGGCGGCCGGTTGCGAGGTCGCCCCAGCCGCCGGCTGCGCTTCGGCCGGTTGTGTTGACGCCGCGGGCTGGGCGGACGGCGCCGCGGCGGGCTGTGCGGGCGGCGGCGCTGCGGGCTGTGCGGCCGCTGTCTGCGGCGCCGGTTGGACGGCCGGCTTCTGCGCTGCACCACCACCGGCGTCGCGCTGCTGCACGTAGTCGAGCACATCCTTCTTCGAGATGCGCCCACCGAGGCCGCTGCCCTGCACCTGCGAGACGTCGACCTCGTGCTCGCGGACCAGCATGCGCACGGCCGGGGTGAGGTGATACTGCGCGCTGCCATTGCCGTTTCCGTGAGCAGGCGGCGCCGGTGCCGGTTGTGCGGACACAGCCGCCTGCTCCCCCTCAGGTTGCGCCCCCGCGGCGGCGGGTTGCGGCTGCCGCTCCTTCTGCTGCTCGACCTGTGGCTGCGTCTGCTGCTCGGCTTGAGGCTGCGCCTGCTGCTCGACCTGTGGCTCCGCCTGCTGCTCGGCCTGGGGCTGGGGCTGCTGCTCGGCCTGGGGCTGCTCGGAGGTCGGTGCGGCCTGCTCGGCGACATTCGCCGCGGGCTGCTCCGCCTCCGCGCCGTCGTCGCCCTGGTGCCACGCGGAATTGGCCTGCCCCTGTTCGGCGGTCTCGATGGTGCAGATCGGCTCACCGACGGCGACGACAGCGCCCTCCTTGGCGATGTGCTCGCCCATGCTCCCCTCGGCGGGCGCGGGGATCTCGGCGTTGACCTTGTCGGTCACCACCTCAGCGATGGACTCGTACTTCGACACCAGCTCGCCCGGCTGCTTCAGCCAGCGCGCGATGGTTCCCTCGGTGACGCTCTCCCCGAGCTGGGGCATGTTGACTGTCATGGCCATGTTGTGGATGTCCTCAGTATTCGGCCAGCTTGCGCAGCGCAATCTCCAGCTTGTCGGGTGTGACCAGGTAGAAGTTCTCCAGGTTGTGCGCGAACGGCATCGCCGGGATCTCCGGGCCCCCGATCCGCATCACCGGCGCGTCGAGGTACTCGAAGCAGTCCTCGGCAACGATCGCGGACACCTCCGATGACACGCTCACGGCGAGGTTAGGCTCCTGCGCCACCATTACCTTCCCGCACTTGCGCGCGCTCGCGATGATCGCCTCGCGGTCGAGCGGGCGCAGGCTGCGCAGATCGACGACCTCACACTCGTGGCCGTCACCGGCGAGCCGCTCGGCGGCCTCGAGAGCGGTGTGCACCATGATCCCGTAGGTGAAGATGACGATGTCGCGCCCCTCACGCACCACCGCCGCCGTGCCGAGCGGCACGGTGTACTCATCGTCGGGAACCTCGCCCTTCACGGAGCGGTAGGCGCGCTTGTGCTCGAAGAAGAGCACCGGGTCCGGGTCGCGGAGCGCGCTGATGAGCATGCCCTTGGCGTCGTACGGCGTGCTCGGTACCACCACCTTGAGTCCAGGCACGCCGCAGAACATCGCCTCGATCGACTGCGAATGGTACAACGCGCCGTGGATGCCGCCCCCGAACGGCGCGCGCAGCACCATGGGAACGCTCCAGTCGTTGTTGCTGCGATAGCGCATCTTCGCCGCCTCGCTGACGATCTGGTCGACGGCCGGCAGGATGAAGTCTGGAACTGGATCTCCGCGATTGGGCGCATCCCGTTGAGAGCGGCGCCGATGCACACCCCCACGATGCACGACTCTGCGAGCGGCGAGTCCATGACGCGCCACTCGCCGAACTCCTGCTGCAGGCCCTCGGTAGTGCCGAACACGCCGCCCTTGGCGCCGACGTCCTCACCGAGGATCATGACGCGCTCGTCGCGGCGCATCTCGTCGCGCATGCCCTCGCGGATCGCCTCGAGGTAGCTCTTGCTGGGCATCCTCATTCCTCCGCGTAGACGTGAAGCAGGGCCGTCTCCGCCACCGGGTCGGCGGCCTGCTCCGCATATGCTGTCGCCTGGTCGAGCTCGGTGACCAGCTCGGCGCGCATCGCGTCGGAGTCGCCCGGGGCCAGCACGCCGAGGTCCTCGAGCATGGCGCGGAAGCGGGGCACGCAGTCCTGTTTGCGCTCGGCCTCGAGGTCGTCGGCGTTGCGGTAGCGGCGCTGGTCGTCGTCTGAGCTGTGCGAGGTGAGCCTGTGCACCTTGGCTTCGAGCAGGGTCGGCCCGTCCCCGCCGCGCGCTCGCTGCACTGCGTCGTGCGCCGCGCGGTAGCAGGCGATGGCATCGTTGCCATCAACGCTGACCCCGGGGATGCCGTACGCCAGCGCGCGGTCGGACACGTCGGGCGTGGGCATCTGCTTCTCGACGGGCACGCTGATCGCGTAGCCGTTGTTCTCGACGATGAAAACGACCGCGAGCTTGTGGGTGGCAGCGAAGTTGAGCGCCTCGTGGAAGTCGCCGCCGCTGGTGCTGCCCTCGCCGATCGCGGTGAGACACACCGAGTCCTCGCCGCGCATCTTCATCGCCAGCGCGATGCCGGCCGCGTGGAGGAGCTGCGTGGTGACCGGCGAGCCGGTGCTGATGATGTTGTGAGCGCGCGACCCGTAGTGGGCCGGCATCTGCCGGCCGCCGCTGTTGGGGTCCTCGGCCTTGGCAAGCACCGAGAGGAGATGGTCACGCGGGGTCATCCCCATCACCAGGGTGAGCGCGAGGTCGCGGTAGTACGGCGCCAGCCAGTCCCTGGACGGGTCGATGTTCATGCCCGCCGCCACCTGGATCGCCTCGTGGCCCATCCCGCTGATCCAGAACGGCGCGCGGCCCTGGCGGTTGAGCACCCACATGCGCTCGTCGAGCACCCGCGAGCGCAGCATGTGGCGGTACATCTCGCGGAGAGTCTGGGCGTCCAGGTTCTCCTTGTTCACGGCATCTGTCTTGGCGACTGCCACGTTCCTCTCGCTCCTAGATGTGCAGGGCCTCACCGCTGACCGCGAGCGCGGCCTCGGCGAGGGCCTCACTGAGGGTCGGGTGCGGGGCCACCGCCCGCGCCATTTCGAAGGGAGTCGACTCGAGCAGCGCTCCCAACGCCGGACCATAGATCAGCTCGGTCACCTCGTTGCCGATGATGTGCACGCCGAGCACCTGGTGTGAGGAGAGGTCGGCGACCACTTTGGCGAAGCCGCCGGTCTCTCCCCACACCACGGCGCGTGCGTTGCCAAAGAACGGGAAGACGCCGACGCCGACGTCGTGGCCGGCGTCGCGCGCCTCGGCCTCGCTGAGCCCCAGCGAGGCGATCTGCGGCGTGCAGTACGTGGTGCGGGTCACCAGCCGCGGGTCGAGCGGGTGCGGGCTGCGCGCGCCGATCGCCTCCACCGCGATGACTCCCTCGTGCATCGCCTTGTGCGCAAGCTGGAACCCGCCCGCGCAGTCGCCGGCGGCGCTGATCCCCGCTGCGGTGGTGCGCTGCTCGCCGTCCACGACGACGGCGCCTCGCTCCACTGTCACGCCGGCCTGCTCGAGGCCGATCTCCTCGACGTTGCCGGCACGACCGACGGCGATGAGCAGCACGGTCGCCTGCAGACGCTCTTCGCCCGATTCCCCACGCACCGTGACCGCGACGCCGCCCTCGTTGCGCTCCGTGGTGTCCGGGTCGAGGGTCATGCCGACCAGGCAGCGGATGCCGCGCGCCTCGAACTGCTTGTGCAGCTCACGGCCGACCGCCTCGTCCTCGAGGGGAACGAGCCGCGGCGCCATCTCGACGAGGGTGACCTCACTGCCGGCGCTGCGCCAGAACGAGGCGAACTCGACGCCGACGGCACCGGCGCCGAGCACGATCGCGCTCGGTGGCAGTTCGTCGAGGAAGAGCGCGTCGTCGCTGGTGAGCAGCTGGTGCCCGTCGCTCTGCAGGCCGGGAACCTGGCGCGGCCGCGAGCCTGTGGCCACGATCACGTGTCCCGTCTCGAGCTCGACCTGGTCGACACCGGCGTCGGTGCTCACCACGACACGCCCCACACCCTCGAGGCGACCGCGTCCGTGCACCACCGTCGCCTTGTTCTTCTTGAGGAGCCCCTCAACCCCCTTGTGGAGCTGGCTGACGACCGCGTCGCGGCGCCTCGCAACGACTCCGTAGTCGAAGCTCACCTCGCCGACGTTGACCCCGAACGCCTTTCCGTCGCGGACCTGGTCGAGCAGCGCGGCGCTTTGAAGCAGCGCCTTGGTGGGGATGCAGCCGCGATGCAGGCAGGTGCCGCCCACCTTCTCGGCCTCGACGACGGCGGTGCGCATCCCGAGCTGACCCGCCCGGATGGCTGCCACGTAGCCGCCCGAGCCCCCGCCCAGGATGACGAGGTCAAAACGCTCTGGCACGCGCCCGAGTATAGGTCGGCTCAGCCGTGGCAGAACCTTCCCGCCCAGTGTCTGACTGACGGACGGGTCAGGCGACGCGCGTCAGGCGGAGAGAAGAGTGAGCGCGGCCTGCAGCTGCGCGTCGGCGGTCGCCGGTGGCGACTGCGCATCGAGCACGAAGCGCGTGTCGGGGTTGCTGAGGGTCACCGCGCGGTCCGGGGTGATCCCACGGCCCTCGATGCTCTCGCCATTGGGGCCGTACCAACGTTCAACTGTGAGGTGCAGGTCGGCGCCGTCCGGCAGGGGGAAGTC
>CATPAP010000292.1 GCA_955651875.1 Candidatus Dormiibacterota bacterium | reverse complement strand
GCATGCTGCCGTCGTGCATGGTCACGCTCACCACCCCCTCAGGCGGGATCGAGGCCTCGATGTGCGGCTGGTGTGGAACGAAGTCGGCCTCTGTTGCGCTCGTGTCATGCCGGCGCGTGAACAGGTAGCTCTTGGTCGAGCCCTCGTGGTCGTTGAAGGTCACGCAGGGAGAGATGACGTCGATGATGGCCAGGCCACGATGCGATGCCGCAGCCTTGATGATCGGGACCAGCTGCCGCTTGTCGCCGGAGAACCCGCGGGCCAGGAACGTGGCACCAAGGCTCAGACCGAGGGTCATCGGGTCGATCGGCGGCACCTGGTTGGGGTCGCCGCGCTTGGTCGTGGAGCCGATGTCGGCGGACGGAGAGAACTGGCCCTTGGTGAGGCCGTACACGCCGTTGTTCTCGATGACATACACCATCCGCACATTGCGGCGGATCAGGTGGGCAAGATGACCTAGCCCGATCGACAGGGAGTCACCGTCACCGGAGATGCCGATGTACAACAGGTCGCGGTTGGCCGCTGCGGCGCCGGTGGCGATTGTCGCCATCCTCCCGTGGGCTGTGTTGAAGCCATGCGCACCGCGGGCGAAGTACGCCGTCGTTTTCGCCGAACATCCGATGCCGCTGAGCTTGGCGATCGTGTGGGGGCGCGTTTCCATCTCCCACAGGGCGTGAACGATCGCCGCGGTCACCGAGTCGTGGCCGCAGCCGGCGCACAGCGTCGACATCGACCCCTCGTAGTCGCGGATTGTCAGGCCCAGGCTGTTCCGCCGCGTCCCTGGGTGCTCGATGCGCGGCTTGTCGATGGACGGCATGGTCAGGTCTCCATCTGGGCGCGCACGCTGTCGACAACCTCGCCGGCGCTGAGCGGGAACCCACCGTAGGCGAGCACCGAGCGCAAGCGGTGCTTGGGCACCGTCGTCTCGAGCACGAGCAGCGAGCGGAGCTGCGCGTCACGGTTCTGCTCGACGACGAAGATGCTGTCGTGGTCGTCGAGGAAGTCCTGGACGGCCGCTGGGAACGGGAAGCCACGGACGCGCATGTAGTCGAGCGGCAGCGCCTGCGCCCCGAGGATCTCGATGGCCTCTCTCACCGCGGGATCGCAGCCACCCACCGTGACCAGCGCTGCGCGGGCTCCACGCCGCTCGATCTGCGGTTGCGGCACATACGCCGCCGCCGCCGCATGCTTGCGCGCCAGCCGGTCGACCACCTCTCGGTACTCGTCTGGAGTCTCGGTGTAGCCGCCAAGGTGATTGTGTCCGGAGCCACGCGCGAAGTACGCGCCTTTCTCGCTGGTACCGGGGAGCGTGCGCGGCGACACGTGGTCGCCGTCGGGGTTGGCGTACCGGTGGTACTCCTCGATGCGCCGCTCGAGCTCGTCGGCGCCGAGGATGCGCCCGCGATCGGGCACGCGCGAATCGTCCCAGGAGAGTCGCGGCACCACCCAGTCGTTCATGCCGATGTCGACGTCGGACAGCATCATCACCGGTGTTTGAAAGTGTTCAGCCAGGTCGAAGCTGCGCACCGCGAAGTCGAAGCACTCGGCGGGGTCGCCGGGGAAGAGGAGGATGTGCTTGGTGTCGCCGTGCGATGCGTAAGCGCACGCCAGGATGTCACCCTGCTGCGTGCGAGTCGGCATTCCCGTCGACGGCCCGGCGCGCTGCACATCGATGATCACCACCGGGGTCTCCGTGTAGTAGGCCAGGCCGATCAGCTCACCCATCAACGAGATGCCGGGACCCGATGTCGAGGTCACAGCGCGGGCTCCGTTCCAGCTGGCCCCGATCACGATCCCGATCGCCGCCAGCTCGTCCTCCGCCTGCAGGATCAGGTACTTGTTGCGCCCCGTCTCCGGGTCGTGGCGGTAGCGCCGGCAGAGCTGTGTGAACGCGTCCATCAGGGAGGTTGACGGCGTGATCGGGTACCAGGCGGCGACCGTGGCTCCCGCATAGAGGCAGCCGAGCGCGGCAGCGGTGTTGCCATCGATGAGGATCGAGTCCGCGGTCCCGTCCATCACCTCGACGTGTTGGGGAAGCGGGCAGTCGAAGTGATCGCGCGCGTACCCGTACCCGAGCATCAGGGCCCGCTGGTTGGACTCACGCAGCTTGTCCTTGCCTGCGAACTTCTCGGCGAGCAGGGTCGACACGGTATCGAGATCGATCGCCAGCAGGGCGACGAGCGCACCGGCGGTGACGATGTTCTGCATCAGCGTGCGCTCGCGTGGACTCCGGAAGCCCTCGATGCACATCCGCGCCACGGGAACGCCCAAGTAGGCGATGTCGTCGCGCACCAGGGCCGGGTCGAACGGCCAGGTCGCGTCCCAGACCACGTGGCCGCCCGAGCGCACCTCGCGGATGTCCTGCTCGTAGGTCTGGGCGTTCATGGCCACCATCAGGTCGTAGTCACGCGCCCGCGCCGTGTGCCCCGAGCCGTTGACCCGGATCTCGTACCAGGTGGGCAACCCCTGGATGTTGGATGGGAACAGGTTCTTTCCTGACACCGGGATGCCCATGCGAACGAACGCCTGCATGAGCAGGGTGTTGGCGCTGGACGAGCCCGTCCCGTTGACGTTGGCGAGCTTGATGGCGAGGTCGTTGACGCTGCTTCGGCGTTCCCCGGG
>CATPAP010000291.1 GCA_955651875.1 Candidatus Dormiibacterota bacterium | reverse complement strand
TCATCGATCCGATCACTCGTGAGCCGTATACGCGTGACCCGCGTTACGTAGCCCATAAGGCTGAGGCCTATTTGGCGAAATCGGGTATCGCCGACAAATCTTGCTGGGGCCCTGAGTGCGAGTTCTACATCTTCAACTCCATCCGCTACGACCAGAACAGCCACGAGGTCTACTACTTCATCGACTCCGATGAGGGCGTGTGGAACACGGGCAAGAACGGCACCGCCAACCTCGGCTACCGTCCCAAGTTCAAAGGCGGCTACTTCCCGGTGCCGCCGGTTGACAAGCAGCAGGACCTGCGCAGCCGCATCGTGCTTGCGCTCATCGACTCCGGTATCGACATCGAGGTGCATCACCACGAGGTTGGTACGGCCGGGCAGGCCGAGATCGACATGCGTTTCGACACGCTGGTGTCGATGGCCGACAAGGTGCTGCAATACAAATACGTCGTGAAGAGCGTGTGCTACAGCGAGGGCTACACCGCAACCTTCATGCCCAAGCCGCTCTTCGGTGACAACGGCAGCGGCATGCACACACACCAATCCCTGTGGAACGGCGACGAGCCGCTCTTCTATGACGCGGCCGGCTATGCGCTGCTCAGCGACACCGCACGCTGGTACATCGGCGGGCTCCTCAAGCACGCGCCCGCGGTGCTAGCGTTCGCAGCACCAACAACCAACAGCTACCGGCGCTTGGTGCCCGGCTACGAGGCGCCCATCAAGCTGGCGTACAGCGCCCGCAACCGCAGCGCCTGCGTGCGCATCCCGACGTACAGCGAGAAGCCCGCCGCCCGCCGGCTCGAGTTCCGTTCCCCGGATCCCATGTGCAACCCGTACCTCGCGTTCTCCGCCATGCTGATGGCGGGACTGGATGGCGTTCAGAACAAGATCGAGCCGCCGCAGCCCGTCGATGCCGACCTGTACGAGCTCGAGGGGCGCGAGGCCGAGCGCGTGCACGACCTTCCCGGCTCGCTCTCCGAGGTGCTCGACGCGCTCGAGAATGACCAGGAGTTCCTGCTGCGCGGCGGTGTCTTCACGCCAGACCTCATCGACACCTACATCGCGTACAAGCGAGAGAGCGAGGTCGATCCGATCGCACTTCGCCCCCACCCCTACGAGTTCTTCCTGTACTACGACGCCTAACGGAGGAGCGATGAGAGCCTGCGGGCCTGCTGTGCTTGCTGCGCTTGACGTGCACGCGACCTTGGACGGCAACGCGGCGTGCGGCCGCCTTGCATCTCGGCGCGGGGGCGTCCTAGGGTGGGCGCGGAAGGGCCACCCGACGCACATGGAGCGCCGCTCATGGCAACTCCGACCGACCTGCTCGATCCGTCCACGGCCATGTCCTACTGATGAGATGGCGCAAGCTTCGACTCAGACACAGCCTGACCCTTGTGGCCACGCTGAGTGTCATCCTCGCTGGGTTCGCGACCATGACGGTGGCAGCGCCCCTGCACAACGCAAGCACCAAGCTCGGTGTCTGCCACCGTCACTACTGCCCGAGTCCGAAGCCGAGTCCGAAGCCGACACCGACGGCGACACCCACAGCCACGCCAACGCCAACGGCAACACCAACAGCCACGCCAACGCCAACGCCAGCGCCAACACCCACGCCAACGCCCACGCCCACGCCAACACCCACACCGACTCCCACGCCTGGTACGGAGACGAGCACGCCTTGGCATTACACTGCTAACGGCAACTTCGACAGCAACGGAACGTACACTCCGGGTGCCTATGGCTTCAACGTGGCAGACGTCAGCAGCGCTGGTGCGGCGTCGGCGCTTCCCGCCGGGGTCAAAGGTCTGGTCTGGTTGGGCCTGTGCCAGGGAGCGGATGCGAGCTTTACGTCAACGCTGACTTCGTTCGTCGGCAACAGCAAGGTGTTCGGCTTCTACCTCATGGACGAGCCGTCTCCGTCATCCTGCCACGCCGCCAACCTCATGGCTGAATCCGACTGGATTCATGCCAATCTGCCTGGGACCGTGACCTTCGTTGTGCTGATGAACATGAGCGCAACCTCGTCGCCGACCTACCAGAACACCTACAACCCGGCCAACACGCACATTGACCTGTACGGTCTCGACCCGTACCCATGTCGCACCGAACTCGGCAACAGCTGCGCCTACAACTGGATTCCCTTGGCGGTTTCGGCCGCAGAGAGTGCGGGCGTCCCCTTGGCCGACATCGTACCGGTCTACCAGGCGTTCGGCGGGGGCAATTGGGGCGACGATGGTGGCGGGCAGTACCTGATGCCAAGCGCCGCGCAGGAAATACAGATTCTGCAAACATGGGGAACGGCTGTTCCGACCGCCGCCATGGACTACGCCTACAGCTGGGGTTCGCAGAATGGCGACACCTCCCTGTCGATGTCGCCCAGCGTTGAACTGGTCTTTGCTAAGCACAACGCCAGTTAGCTCCCCACAAGCATCCTCGCGACTGACAGTTCCTCGCACGGCCGAACCCGCTGCACAACCAACGTCACCGTACCCCGGCAGTGTCGTTTCAACGAGAGCCGCCAAGCCTTCGAGGCGTGCTCCGTTTACGGCAGCAGTGCGTCGAGGCCGAGCTCACCGCCATGACCACGCGGCACTGCGGGCGCAGCCGCGTCGCTGATGCGTCGCTGCGCCCGCCTCCAGCAGACCCCAGCGAGCTCTCGATCGCCGACGCCATCTGTTACGTCGAGGCCGCCGCGCCGCATGGAGCGCCTCGCCGTCGGTGCCCCTGCGGGGGACTCGTCGACGCCTCCACAACGGAAGGACAGGTGGACGAGGCCGACGACTGGTGCGGCGCCGTCGCGGCGATGCTCACCGTGAACCGCACAGGCGTTCGCGGCGTGGCACGCTCGCGCCGCCTCGACAGACTCGAGGGGCCCAGGACGCGCGCCGCGCCGCTGCGCATTGGCACGGAATGGCGGTACGCCGGCCTGCACCGACCCGACCGCGCGCCGCTGTCACCCGCCCCGCTGACCTACCCTCGCCGGGGATGGCGGCTACCGCACGGGACGCCCAGCGCGGCTCAGAGCAGCGCGGCGAGCCGAGCAGCGGGGATGGTGTCTGCGCAGACCGTGCACACGCCATACGGCAGAGTGCGGCGATGGTTCTCGAGCTGAGCAGTTCGGATGCCCGCGGACTGGCGATCCGCGCGCAGGGCCTGAGTGGACGTCGGCACCGCGATCCGCTGAGGCTGTTGCGCGCGCTCGGTGCCGTGCAG
>CATPAP010000290.1 GCA_955651875.1 Candidatus Dormiibacterota bacterium | reverse complement strand
GGCAGTACCCGAGGATCTCCTCGCACTGTGCATGCCACACCACAGCCGCAGAACCCGCACAGCCGAGGGCAGTGGGGGGTGGGTCGACATCGCGGAAACGCACAGGTCAGTGCGAGGCGTGACGGCTCCCCGCGAGAAACACTTCAGAAGTCAGCGAGAAATAGCTGACTAAAATGGCATACACACCTCGCGCAGCTCGCTCAGTCACCGTCACGTGTCCGGCATGCGGCGTGACGGCGACCGTCCTGTCGCGCCAGGCCCGGCACAGGCGGTTCTGCGACGGCTGTGCGCCGCCGAGTGCCGCGTATTCGGCCTGGTACGCGGAGCAGCGGCGTGCGCCCCTGCCGCGCTGCCGGATCTGCGGCAAGCGGGTCTCGGCAACGGGGCCGCGTCCCGGCCGCCGCCGCTACTGCTCGAGCTCTTGCCGTCGTCGGCGCCACGTGTGGTAGCGGAGCCAGGCCTTAGCTGCAGAAAGACGGCGATCCTGGCTGACTGGAGCGCTTTGTGATCGCCGATCGCATCGCGATGCGTTCGGTGAGCGCGATGTCGGCACGAGCGTGCGTTGACAACGGATAGATCGACCAGTGGTAGTAGGCGGCACGGGAGACCTTGAGCAGGCGGTTCAGCGTTCTGACTGCGTGATTGACCTTCTCCACCTCGATGAACCGATACCCGCTCACCGCGAGCCTGGGACCGAAGTCAGCGGCCAAAGCTTTCTCCCGACTCAACCTGGGATCTCAGTGCCATTTTCGGGCGGTTTCAGTGCCTCACAGAACAGTCGAATCCCACCAGGAAGCCAGGGGTTTCGACGGGTGTGCGTCGCCCGACGACAGTGCGTGTTTCGCACCGGTTGTGTGTCGCGTGACAGCAGGCGTACCGTGGGTCGCGGGGCAGCTGGGATACTCTCGGCGCCCGACACAGGAGGCCAGTCATGCATGCATATGACTTCACCATCGCCGCACCGCACACCAAGGGCAGTCTTGCCAATCTCGCGGAGGAGATGGGCCGCGAGAAGATCAACATCGAAGGCCTGTGCGCCGTCGAACACAACGAGGGTGTCATCTTCCACCTGCTGACCACGGACAAGGTCGCAACCACCCGCGCCATCACCAATGTCGGCTACAAGGTCACCCGCGAGACGGAAGTCATCGTCGAGCGCGTCGAGGATCGCCCCGGCATGCTTGGTAAGGTCACGCGCCGTCTCGCCGACGCCGGCATCAACCTGACAACCGTATACCTCGCCACCGACACGCGTCTAGTACTCGGTTGCGAGAACGTTTCGGCTCTGGAAAC
This sequence comes from Candidatus Dormiibacterota bacterium, assembly GCA_955651875.1. Taxonomy (GTDB): domain Bacteria; phylum Chloroflexota; class Dormibacteria; order Aeolococcales; family Aeolococcaceae; genus Aeolococcus. The sequence goes on along the minus strand of CATPAP010000290.1, from coordinate 7,262 downwards.
AGCCTGGAAGGAAGTAGCGGCGGTCGCGTCCCGCTAAACCCCCTCTTGTGGGTTGGGCGGCCTTTGGGCCGCTCGGTCCCTCGGGCTACGTTGTGACCTTTCATAAAAGTGTCACGGTTTCTTTCACCGGAATGTCAGCGGTTTTTCATCGTACTGACATTCAAGGTCCCCCGCTCCCGGCGGGCAACTCAGGGCTTGCCTCCCTTCAATCGCTGCTACCGCGCGAGCCAGGTCGCCCTGGTTCGGTACGCTCCATGGCGTTCGGGAGGCCATCACCACCGTCGCCGCCGAGTACGCGCTAACGGACGAGGAGCCTGAGCAGATGCTTCTGAGCGGCCGAATTCAGGTTTTCAACCAATCGTGCGCATTGGGCGGTGACGTACCTACGTCCTGGAAAACTCGTAGACCGAGTTTGGAGCTCCAGCGGGGTTCGGACGGGTCGAGTTGATCTGGCCCGTTTCGGTCAGGCGAGAGCGACGAACCGGTCGATGTTGCTGGTGAGAACCCCGAATCCGGTCCAGATCCTGGCTCCCCGATAGCCCTTGAGCCGCGTTCGGCGGAGCCCATGGCCTCGCTTCAGAGCACTGATCCGCCCTTCTGCGCCCCGCGTTCTTTCCGCGAACGAGGCAGTGGGTTCGCCGGCGACAAGCGCGCTAATGAGACGACACTCACCAAGCTGCTATCTGACGCTCTCCGGCGCCGCCTCGCGGCGGTGCTGACACGTCTGCGCCGGGGTGCCACGGCTGCGGGAACTGCGGTGGCAGCCAGCACGGTGTCGACGGGCGGTTGCGTACCCGGTGGCGACCGCTGCCGAGGAGGGGCGGGCTAGGTCCGCAGCTACGTCCGCCTTACGGTCACTGGTTACGTAGCCGTCCCCGCGACGGCCAGCTTCTATACTCGGACGGCTGATGAGCGACGTTCCATCGTCGGTGCCAGACCTCGAGGTGCTCGCCGCCTCCCTGCGTGCAGACGCGAGCGACATCGGCGTCTTCTTTCAAGTGCTCGGCGGAAAGCTGCTCGGCTCGATGCCCGGGGCGGTTGAGTTGGACCGCGAAGGCGGACTATTCAAGAAGGTTCATCCAATCAAGCGGATCGTCGTCCGCGCCGGCGACGACCTCTTCGAGGCGGAGTTGCAGCGCGGTGCGGTCAGCTGCCGGCACGCTCACGCCGTGGGTGGATTTGCCCTCTCTGAGGAAACGGGACTGGACCAGTGGTTGCGTGCTCTGGTGGGCGTCCTCGCCAGCCAAGTGCAGAGCAGCGCCCAGGCGAGTGCGGTGCTGCGGTCCCTGGTCACCTGACTGGAATCGCGCCCCCAAGACCCGGGAACTGCCCAGCACTGACCAGCGTCTGCCGCCACCATCACAGCTGCCCGGCAACGCCGTCACAGCTCGAAGGGCTGGCCGATCCAACAATGACATTCGTACCCCTGTTTGACCATCGGGAGCCGGGACGACCGTCCGGTCAGGCATCGAGCGTCGCCGAGCGCCCTCATTGCAACGATTGACCGGTTGAACCGGTTCGGAGTAGCATCCCCGGCGCAGGAGGCATGGGAGTGCCGAGGTCAGTCGGACTCACGACCCAGATCGCGACGACAGGTATCGGGAACACCGACATCTTCACCAACGTCGAGGTGGTCAAGAAGTAGCCAGCTGCGGTTCCCGAGGGGCACATGGGGCACCAATTCACGCTGGCGCGAAATACCGACATCTGGAGCAGCTGCGGCAGAAAACATGCGCGTGATCGCACCTCGACGGACAGAAGCCGCGCGCCGCTGCATGACGGTGGGTGCCGTTCTCGGGTTCGCGCTGACCGCGTGTGACGTCAGGTCAGCACCAGAGGGCACGCAATCCGCACCGGCCGCCCAGACGACTACTTCTACCCCGACGACTGCCAGCCCGCCGGCTTCTAGCGCTGGCACCGTCACGCCGAGCGTAGTCACAGCGATTCCCGTAGGTGTATCGATGCCCAATCGCCAGCTGACTCCCGGCGTCACATTCCCAAGCGTCACTGCTGGGGACGTTTGCACGCCGGGATGGGCCAGCGCCCACCGCAACGTAACCCAGGAGCAGTACCACGAGGTCTATGCGGAGTACGGCATTCCATATCCGGAGCCTTCAGGCACGTATGAGCTCGATCACCTCATCCCGCTCGAGCTCGGCGGCGACAACGAGAATACGAACCTCTGGCCGGAGCCGGCCTCACCGACTCCTGGGTATCACCAAAAAGACATTCTTGAGAAGGCATTGCACGAGCGCGTCTGCTCAGGACAACTCGGGCTGGGCGCGGCTCAGCACGACATCGCCACCAACTGGTACGCAGCCTATCGGGAGTACGTCGCAGGGTGACGCGCTATCAGCCGTCCATGACCGTGGACCGGAGAAGCCATCCGCATCTGAGCCGTCGTCGATGTCTTGGCCGCTGAGCACTTCGTTTCCGTCGAGCCATCGATCGAGGGCATCCACGTCCGTCGCGCACAGCCAGACGGCCAGTCCGCGGTCGTCGTCATCCCCTGGGATCAGGCCGTTGAGGTCTCGCGCCGTATCCTGCAGCTCGCCCGCAATCACGGAGACGTGAGGTGACTGACGCCCGGGCCGGGCTCAACGCTGCGCACGCACCAGCGGAGTAAACCCTTCAGGCGTTCGGGTCGTTCGGTTTGTACGCGCGGAGAATGTCCCGCTCGCGTTTGCGGCAGCGATCCTTTTCGGCCGTGCTGGCCTTTGGATCAGCCAGGCGTCGACGCAACCACACCAGCTCGTTGTCGAGCCTCATATTCATGCCCATCGTGGACATCTCCTCGCCGGGGGGAGCTATAGCATCGTGCCGCTCTAAACCTCGTCCGGGTCGTTCTTCATTGGAGCACATCGCTAGTGCAGAGACAAGATCAGGGCACAGTGACGGAACAGGCCATGCCCGGGTTGCTGAACCCCCCGTACGGGTTGCAAAGGAGGCTCAGCGCTGGAACTCGACGTTCACCTCGGCGAGACCGTTGAGGATTTTCTGAGCGTTGCTGGCTTGGTCTTGGTCTACCGTGGTGACCTGGCCGCTCGCGCCATTGAGCGCGGCGGAAACCTGCGCAAGCTGCTGTTGAGTGTCCTTCTGTTGCTGATTCACAGAAGAGAGCTGGACGCTGCGAAGCACATCGCCTGCGACCAGCGCCGCCAGCACGACACCAACTATCAAGGAAACCATGCGCGTCCTTGTCATCGGGTCACCTCCTAATTTCTGATACCACGGCCTGAGTGGTGGGGGGAATTCTAGGATGTCGTCGACAGCGCGTGGCAAGGCTGCCGCCCGTCTTGTTCAGCACCTCGTTCAGCGCGGGGAGCAGCAGGCGATCCCGCTCGATGTTGACTGCCATGGGCTCGGTCTCGCGATACCAGCCGTCGAGGCCGACCAGCACCTGACGGAGCCGATCCTCCGGGTCGGCGATCGCCAGGAGCTCACCCATGTTGGGCGGTGGATGGAGCGTCACCCAGTGGATGCGCACCTCCTTGTCGGTCGGCAAGTTGTTCCTCCATCCGGCCTTCGGGTACCTGGCCGTGCTGCTGGGAGGGGCGGAGTTGGTGGGCGGATCGGCCGGTCTGTTCAGCGACGCCCTTAGGCAATATCGTCGACACCGGGTTCATGGTCATCATCCTCTGGGTCCTGGCTGCGTCCATCGTTCTCGCGATCCGGAGGGCCGCTTCCCGCGACTCGCAGCGGCCCGCGAACCTCAGCTGCAGGGCGCCGGGTCCTAGAGCACGCATCAACCGGTTTCGAGGAGAATTCATACGCATCCGACCATTCGACACCTTCACGTGAAGGAGGAGACACGCGACCCATGCGTGCCTTGACCCGATTCGTGCTTCGCCACAAGGCACTTGTGGTGGGTTTTTGGATCGTCATCGCGTTTGCCGGCGCCGCAACGGCCGGAGCCACAACGTCGAGACTTTCGACGACATTCGACCTTCCAGGTCAACCCAGTACTGAAACCTCCCATCTGATCGATAGCGCCTTCCACTCGTTTTCGGAAGCGCCGCCGATCGTTCCGGTCATCACATTGCCCGCAGGGACGACCGTGAATACTCCCGGTGTATCGGCGCAACTCACTGCAGCGTTCGCAACTGCGCACGTCCTGCCAGGCTTGCAGGTCGTTGACGGTGTCGCCGCACACGACCCCGCGTTCGTCACGAGAGACGGCCGCTCGGTGTATGCGGTTGTTTTTGGGGTGCAACCCAGTTTCAGTGGGGGCACGGATCCCGCAATCGCGATCACTCGCGCAGTCGCCGCTGCGGCCCCACCTGGGTGGACGGTGAGGACAACTGGTCTTGTTCAATTGTCGGCCGGTGGTGGCTCCGGTGGCGAGAGCGTCCTGGTCGAGGCCATGATCGGCGCAGTCGGTGCTCTGTTGATCCTGATGTTCGTGTTTGCCAGTTTCCTCGCGGTCTTGCCGCTGTTGACCGCCGGAATCTCGATCATGACAACCTTCCTGCTCGTCCTGGGCCTCACGACCGTCACCAGCGTGAGCTTCATCGTTCAGTTCCTCATCGCACTGATCGGATTGGGCGTTGCGATCGACTACTCACTGCTTCTGGTCACGCGCTGGCGGGAGGAGCGTGCTCATGGCAGGGACTCCCCCCATGCCGTTGAAGACGCAATGGCTTCGGCGGGCCGTGCGGTGCTTTTTTCTGGAGCGACCGTCGCCATTGGTCTGCTCGCTCTCGTGGTGCTTCCTGTTCCCTTTCTGCGCAGCATCGGAATCGGTGGCGTCCTGATTCCGCTTGTGTCGGTTGCGGTTGCCACAACGCTTCTGCCGGTGCTGCTGGCGACCATCGGCCCGCGACTCGACTGGCCGCGATTGCGCCACGAGAACCAAGCAAGCAGACCATGGACCGCGTGGGCATCGCTGGTTCTGCGGCGGCGCTGGGTCGCTGCCGGAGTCGGTGCTCTGCTACTCGCACTCCTCGCCATTCCTGCACTGTCGCTGCACGCCGGGCAACCAACCACGACGTCATTGGCGCGGAGCGGCGATGCCTACGACGCGCTTCAGACACTGGAACTCGGGGGAGTGCCGTCCGGGGTGATCACACCCATGACCGTGCTGACGACGGGTGGTGATCCAGCGTCCGTCGCGGCGACCATCAAGGACGTCCCGCGCATCCTCACCGCAATCGCGCCGTCCGGTCCCGATTCGAGAAGTAATTCTGACTCGATGATCACAGTGCTCCCACGCGACGAGTCATCAACCAGCGCGGGAAAGGATGCATTGACCGCTGTGCGCAGCGCTGTCGCCAACAATCCCAACGTGTTTGGCGTCACGGGCGATGCCGCGTTTGAAGTCGATTTCAACCACGCTGTCTACGGTAGCTTCCCGTTCATGCTGAGCATCATCGCTTTTCTCACACTGGCCCTTCTGGCGCGCGCGTTCCGGTCGCTGCTGCTGGCCGCCAAGGCAGTGGTGCTCAACCTGATCTCCTTGGCCTGCGCCTTCGGGGTCTTGACCTTGGTATTCCAGGATGGCCATGGTAGCGGCACGATTTGGGGTATACCGCCGACAGGCGCGATCACCATCTGGGTTCCAGTCATGGTCTTCGCCTTTCTCTTCGGCTTGTCGATGGACTACGAGGTGTTCATCCTGTCGCGCATGCGCGAGTCATACGATCACACCGGATCCACGGAATCCGCCGTCGTTACGGGCCTGGGACGCACCGGGCGGCTGGTGACAAGCGCCGCCCTGATCATGATGTTTTCCTTTGTGGCCATGTCGACAGCGCCGGATACGGACATCAAGATTCTCGCGACAGGCTTGGGTGCAGGCATCATCGTTGACGCGACGGTGATCCGCGCCCTGATGGTTCCCGCGCTCGTGAGTCTTTTCGGCCGATTCAATTGGTGGCTTCCAGTGTGGGCGGGGAAGATTCTGCGTGTCGCTCCGTCACCGCTGATGGCGGCGCGGCCAAATGTGGCATCGTCAGCCTAGGCTGACGATGGACATAGCCGGCGAGGAACTCGACCTGATCGTTTGGTGAGCCCAAGGACGGGGTTGAACCGTCGACCTACGCCGTACCAAGGCGTTGCTCAACACTCTGCGCGCTTAGTTTGAAGCCACGACGCACAAGCCGCAGCGACTCATCAGAGCTTGCCACCATTGACCAAAGCTCGGGGAGACAGGACTCGAACCTGCGACCCCTGGTCCCCCAGACCAGTACTCATTTGAGGATGCGGAACCGAATTCAGAATGATCCCTTTCGTCGACAAATGGTTGGAAAGAGCACTGATCCCCGTAAGTTGGACGCACATGGAATTGCCTGCATGTTGATGGTCTTGCAGGGACTCCCATGAATCCGACGAGGAGCTCTTGCTGAGCGATAGACGGACAGCTCAGAGGTGTTCGGCAAGCCGAGGTACCTGGCTCATACCGTCTCCCGGGCATGCGCGGGGCGGTCGAGGGAGATCACACTCGGCTGGCCCAGCGTGCTATCGCCTGGGGACTATCGAACGTCGTGAAGCCCGCCACCTCCGTGACATCATTGGGGCGCAAGCCCATGCGGACGGGCGCTGGTTGCATACCGGGAGAGTGGAAATGGCTGAACTGTTTATCCTCGAGTTCGAGGGTTTGGATGAGGACGCCTACGCCGCCGTGAACGCGGACCTTGGCATCGACATGAGCACCGGGGAAGGCGCATGGCCTGTGGGCATCGTCAGCCACACGGCCGGCCCGACCGAGGGCGGCTGGATCGTCGTCGAGGTCTGGGAGACGCAAGCGGACCAGGACGAGTTCATGAAGACGCGTCTCGGCACGGCTCTCCACAAGGCGGGAGTCACCGGACCACCTAAGCGGGCTGAGTGGTCGAAGCTCAAGGCGCACCACACGCCACGCAAGGCGTCCTCGAAGGCCCAAGCTCAGGCCTCGTAGAGGGCGAGGCCTCGGTTCCCGCGGCAAGAGCTAGCCTCTCGGGGGTGATTACGGACACTGGCCTGCGCGAGGCATGCGTTCCCTAGAAAAGCGTACCGGCTCAGTTGTCGCTTTGCGCATCCAACTTCAATCGGTCGGCCTCGATAATCAGGAGCACCATTTCGCCGTCGCTAGTGGTCTCGTGCTGCTCGCCCACGTCCCACAAGACCGCGTCCCCGGCGGGTTCGCCTCGCGTGATCGCTGGGTCGAGCTCATGAAGACCGAACGCGAACTCGTCGTCCATGAGTGCGGCGAGCGTCGAATCCGTCGATCGTATCTGGAGCGCCCAGGCGCGCAACGCCGAGAGGGCTGGGAAACCCGGCTCGTG
>CATPAP010000289.1 GCA_955651875.1 Candidatus Dormiibacterota bacterium | reverse complement strand
CCCAGTCGCGAAGCGGTGTCGCCGGGTCGCAGGCTCGCTTCCAGCCGCTCCGCGATGGCGGCGATGACGCGGTCGCCGAGAGCGTGGCCGAGGGTGTCGTTGATGGTCTTGAACCCGTCGAGGTCGAGCACCAGCATCGCCGGCTTGTGGTCGGGCAGATGCTCGGCGCGTGCCAGCGCGCGGCGGACGTGCGTCTCGATGAGGCGGCGGTTGGGCAGCCCGGTGAGGAAATCGTGGAGCGTCTGATGTTCGAGGCGGCGGTGCAGCTCGCGCTCGTCGGTGACGTCGCGAGCGAGCATGAGCACGACCTCGCGGGACTGGAAGGTGAGCACGCTCGACTCGACCTGCACGTCGATGACCAGCCCATCCTTGGTGCGATGCTGGGTCTCCTCCCGCGCCTCGCGGCGGCGCCGGCTCTCCTTTCGTGAGGCGTGGAAGTCGGCGGTCGTCGCGCAGATGTCGTCGACGTGCATGGCGAGGAACTCCTCGCGCGTGAAGCCGTACTGGATGACCGCGGCGTCGTTGACGACGAGGAACTCGAGTGTGCTCACGTCGTACAGCCACATCGGTTGCGGGTTGGCCTCGAAGAGGCGCCGGAAGTTGGCCTCGCTCTCGCGGAGTCCCTCCTCCATCCGGCGCCTGTCGGTGATGTCGCGGATGGTCACGATGACACCGCCGACGTCGGGGTCATTGGGCAGGTTGGTGCCGAGCGCCTCGAGGTGGCGCCAGTCGCCGGCGGCACCGGCCACACGGAACTCCAAGGATGCGATCGCCCCGTCGACGGCGGCGGCGTCCCTGAGCGCGCGCGCCACATCGTTCATGTCGTCGGGGTGGACAACGTCGGCGAAGCGCTGACCGACAAGCTTCTGCGGCGCGTACCCGAGCACGCTCGCGCTTGCCGGGCTGGCGTAGCGCACGATGCCCTCGCCGTCGATGACGGTGATCGCGTCCGAGGTGTGGCGCGTCAGCGACTCGAGCCGCTCGTCGCTGCGGCGGTGCTGCAGCTCACTGCTCATCGACGCCGCCTCGAGTCGGAGGCCGATGTGTTCCACGAGCGTCACCACCGTGACCCTGTCCTCCGCGGGAACGATCGCCCCGGTGATGAACACCAGCCCTCCCGAGCCGCCGCCGACGTTCACGTCGGCGATGAACAGCCCCTGCGAATGCTCGCCGACGTCGGCGAGCCACAACGCGGCGAGCTCGTCACCCGCGAGCTGCAGGCCGCCGCCGTGCAGGCAGCTGCGCTGTTCCTCGGTGAGCGCGAGGACGTTGATCGGCCGCCCGATCGCATCCCGGGCTGGGTCCGCACGGTTGATGGCGACGACCCGGCAGTTGGTGGGCGAACCGAGCGCGAGCACGACGGCGACGTCGGCGTCACCCAGGATGGTGCGCAGGGCATCGACGGCGGCTTGTGCCACCGCCTCCTCGGGAATCGCACGGCTCAGCTGGGCGAGCGCCCCGCGCAGCGCCACCTCGCGCTCGACAGCCCGCGTCAGCCGCCCCAGGGTGGCGCCGAGCACGTGCATGGACGGCGCCACCAGCAGGAAGCCGGAGGCGAGGAAAAGGAATGCGACCGGCCCAGCCGCCGAGCCGTTGAGGACGCGGAGCACCAGCAGGGCCACGAGGAACGCAGCCGCGTTGGTGAGCGTGAGCAGGGCCAGCCGGACGGCCGGCTCCACGAGGGCTCGAAACGCCAGCCGCGCGTAGAGCAGCATCAGGATGGTCAGCGGGCTGCCCGCCGCCACCCCGACCAGCACGAGGGTCGCTGCCTCGACGACGTCCCACCACACCGGATGGACGCGTCCGCGGTACTCGTCGAACCATTTCGCCGCGAGGCATGGCAGCGCTGCGGCCGCGACGACAACCAGGCGATTCCCCTGCCGCGCGTCGGCCAGCAGGACCACCATGAGCAGCACCGCGCTGGCAACGCTGAAGACGAGGAACATCCAGCGCACCAGGCGCAGCGGATCTCCCTGCGGCGGTGCGCCGGTCAGGCGCGCTCGAGTGGCGCTCGACAGGCGATCACGGAGCGTGGCCAAACGAACCTCCTTGTTGAGCAGGATTCTCGTGTGTCGGTCGCCGCGCACAGGGCACCGCAGCCTTCCCGTCACGCTGCGCGCGCGCAGCGATGAGCCCTGTTTACCGTCGTTGCCGCGCCGTTGCAGCGCCGTGACGGCGGCCGGGCCGTGACGACCCGGGGCGGCGAGGGGCCGGGTCAGTCAGCCCGCGCCGCTGGCGAATCCGCCGGTTGCGAGCGCGTCGTACTCGAGGTCGCGGTCACGTCCGGTGACCGCGATGTCCAGCCCGGTGGCGCCGAGTCCCGGGGGCGTGCGCGTGGCCGGGACCGCGACCAGTGCCGGTCGCGCCGCGGAGAGCAGCGCCGCGGACGGCGCTGTCGTCGTCGGACCGACCAGCAGGTCGCAGCGCAGCAGTGACGTCCGCACGGCAGCGAGCTCGTCCTGCACGGCCTGTGCGAGGTTGCCGGTGATCAGCGTCGTCGAGCGACCGTCGGTGAGCTGGAGCACGCACGGTGAGGCCGGCGCCGGACCCGACGCGATGCAGCGCGCGGTGACGCCGCCGAGCGTCCACGGCGCTGCACCGCCACGACCACGTGCGTACCGGTCCCGGCAAGCGACGCGGCCACCGTCTGCAACGCCGGCGGCAGCGGCTGAGAGACCACCAGGCTGCCCACGTCGTAGTGGCCGAGCAGCGCCGGCAGCGCTGCCGACGTTGCCCTGTCGGTGGCGGTGAGCACGACCACGTCGAGGTGCCGATCGAGCGGTGAGAGCACTCGCCCGAGCGCGGTGAGCAGGGCCGCACCCTTGGAGCCGCCGTCGACGAGCACCGTGCCTCCGCCCGGCGGCCGGATGAGCACGGCCACCCCGTTGCCGACGTCGAGCACGGTGACGCGCAGTGCGGCGCCGGTCGCGGCGGCGGCAAGGTAGGTGGAGACAGCGCCGGCAACCAGCGCCGCCGTGAGCGCGACGGCGAGCGCGCCTGCCGCGGCCGGCCGCCAGCGCATGTGCAGGTACCACGCACCCGCGCCCACCGCGACGGCGGCGAGCTCCGCGACCGTCCACTCCGACGGCCAGAGCTGCAACGGGATTGCCGCGAACGGAAGCGCCGACGTCCCCTGCGCGATCGCAAGTACCACCCGGCTCAGCAGACCCGCGACCTCGAGCGGCAGCCAGCCGAGCGCAGGAAGCACCGTCCCTGCCAGCGCCCCAGCCCCACCGACGGCGATCGCCGACGGCAGCAGCGGCAGCACCAGGGCGTTGGCGAACGGGCCCACCAGCGAGAGCACGCCGAAGGTGCCGGCGGTGACCGGCGCAGTGGCAAGCTGCGCTGCCACGGTCACCGCGAACGGCTCGACGAGCAGCCGCGGACCGGGAATGTGCGCAGCGATTGGCGAGGCGAGCAGGAGGATGCCCGCGGTGCCGAGAAACGAGAGCTGGTAGCCGACGTCGGTGGCCACCGCGGGTTCGATGCACAACAGCAGCGCGGCGCACACCGCGAGCAGCGCGAAGGAGTGCGGCCGGCGCCCGTCACGGCTCAGAAGCAGCCCCGTGCTCACCATCAGGCTGCTGCGCAACGCCGCCGCCCCGGCCCCGCTCAACACCACGTAGAGCGCGATGACGCCGAGCGTGGCTACGACGCGGCGCCGCCGTGGCCAGCCGCGCACCCGTGCCAGCGAGCTAACCAGGCCTGCGACCATCACCACCTTGAGCCCGCTGACCGCGACGATGTGGATGAGCCCGGCGTCCTGGAGAGGCGTGCGCACGTCTGCGGTGAGGCGCCCGCGGATACCGAAGGTGATGCCCAGCAGCAGCGTCGCCTCGGGCTCGGGCAACGCGCGCGTCACCGTCGCGGTCAGTACCCGACGCAGCTGCTCGGCGAGCCGTGCCGGTGCCGGTGCTCCCGCGGCGATGGGCGTGACCTGTGCGGCGGTGGCGATGGCGGTGACCCCGACGCGCTCGAGCGCCACCGCGGACAGCGCTCCAGGACGCTGCGGCGGTGCGCGCAGGCTGGTCGTCGCCACGTCCACGGTGTCACCCGGCAGCAGGGTGATCGGTGTCCGCGGTTCCACCACCACCGCGCCACTGACGCTCCACGCCCCCGACTGGGTGGTGGCGAGCTGATGGACGGCGACGACTAGCGTGTCGTCGCGACCGGGCACGCCCGCGTCACCGACGGTGCCGCGCAGCACCACGTCACCGCTGCCGAGGTGGCCGGCCACGCTGCCCGGGCCGTGGTCCACAGCCGCGGCGCTGATTCCTCGCCAGGTGCCGAGCACGCACGCCACGATCGCCAAGCCCGCGGTGACCAACCGCCACTCGACGAACGCGACGGCGATCACCACGCATGTCGCGGTGGCCGCCAGCACCGCAAGCAGCACGCTGCGCTGGGAGGTCGCGACGCACGCGGAGAACGCGCCGGCGCACAGCGCCGCGCGCCATGGCGCGCCAACGATCATGGCAGGTTGGTTCGGAAACTCAGGTGTTTGCCGATCAGGGTGGCGGTGGCGGTGTCGAGGCCGAGAGCGCTGCGGAGGTCAGTGAGGCTGGCGAAAGGTCCCCACGCGGTGCGCGACTGCACGATCGCCTGGGCGATGTCCCCGGTGATGCCGGGAATGGTCTCGAGCTCGTCGATCGTCGCCGAGTTGGCGTCGATCTTCGCCGCGGTCCGCGCACTGGTTCCCTTGGCGAACGGCACGTTGACCTGGTGTCCGTCGTGGAGGAGGGCTGCTAGGTTGGGCAGCTTCCCCGGGTCCGCGGTGGAAAGGATGCCGCCGGCGTCGGCGACGGCGTCGGCGATGCGCGCGCCGACGGCGAGCTCGTACATGCCGGGGTGCGCGACCGCGCCGCTGACGAACACCAGCAGCGTCGCCGCCACACCCGGCGCCGCCACGGCGGGGATCGCTGCCGCCCCCGGCTGGTCGTTCCCGCGCGCGGTCATCACCCCGCCGACCGCCGCGGACGCAGCCGCAATGATCCCGAACGCCAGCAACCGTCCGGATCGCCTGGAGAGCGCGGCGCGGAACGCGGCCATGCGCGCGAGTGTCGAGCGGTCAGGCGGTCACGGCGCGGACGTTGCTAGTGAGCCGATCAACCGGGTGGCACAGGTGGAGGGACGTTCTGCGCAGACGAAGGCGCGATCTGCGGGGGCGGAGGCGCAATCGGCTGCGGTGGCACAGCTGGCGTCGTCTGGAGATAGCGATCCCAGATGCCGTTGAGGTGGCTCTGGTAATACAGCCTGTAGGAGCTGAAGACGAAGGCCAGTAGCAAGCCGAGCAACGGCTCGGCCCGGCTCTGCAATCCTGCCGCCGCCTCCATCCTGGCAATCCGCTTGCCCAACCGGTAGATGGCGATGAACGGTGGGACGATGAGGATGGATCCGGGAAAGAACGCGAGCACCGACCTCCCCGGCCTGATGGAGTCGTCTCTCAGGTAGCGGCGTGCCTCGTTGTTGACCTTGTAGATCCAGACGTACGAGTAGATGCCCAGCGTGATGAGCGGTAGTCCGAGCCACACACCGACGATGTTCCGCCTCTTGAAGGTCTCGCTTCCAATGACGAGCGTCTCGGCCACAGCGCTCTGTCCTCCACTGCCGGGCTGATCGCGCCAGTCCGCGGCAGCGCCAGTCTAACCCCGCCAGCACCCCAGCGCTTGCGGGATCGAGCGCGTTCTCTCAGCACGCTCCCGGTGGCAGTGTGCACGTGGCGGGGAGGTATGTCAGCGCAGTGCTCCCTGCGGCGAGCGCGCTGAAGGTCAGCGTGTAGTGTCCCGCCTGCGGCTGCGTCGCGCCGGCCGGCACCGCGGGCGACACGGTGATGGGCGACAGCAGCTGCGCATCGCCGTGCACCTCCGCGGGTGGTGGTGGGATGCGCGCGTCGACCTCCATCGACACCCGCTGCCCAACCCCAACGGTCACGCACGTGATGGCTCCGAGCTGCTCCACCGCGGCCGACACCGGCACGTCCGCGAGGATCAGCACGGGGATGACGCGCAGTGCCTGCGTGGTGCCGACCGGCGCTTGCGCGGTGGGCGACGCTGGACCGCAGGCCGGACGGGTCGACGGTGACGGCGTGGGCGTCGGCGACGCCGGCCCGCCCGTGCCGGCGCTCGCACCGCACCCGGCGAGGAGCGTCGACGCCGCGATCGTCATCAGGCGCGCAGCATGCCCACGGCGCATGCGGCCAGCGTGCGCCGTGGG
>CATPAP010000288.1 GCA_955651875.1 Candidatus Dormiibacterota bacterium | reverse complement strand
GTCTTAAGACGCGTGTCAGGAGACGCCGTGGCGCTGTGCCCACAGCGCCGCCTGGGTGCGGTCGCCGACGCCGATGCGGCCGAAGATGCTGGTCATGTGCGCCTTCACCGTCTTCTCGCTGATGGTCAGCCGCCAGGCGATCTGCTTGTTGCTCAGGCCCCGCCCCACCAGCCGCAGGACGTCGAGCTCACGGGCGGTCAGCTCCTCGAATGGGCGGCTCCCGCGCCGGGCGGTGATGAGGGCGCGGGCGGCGCGCGGGGAGAGCGGGGACTCCCCACCCGCGGCGGCGCGCACCCCGCGGAGCAGCTCGTCGCTCTCGGCGTCCTTGAGGATGTACCCCACCGCGCCCGTGTCCAGCGCCTCCATGACGCGCTCGTGGTCGGCGAACGAGGTGAGCATGACCACGCGCGTCTCGGGGCGCACCGCGAGCAGCCGCCGCGTCGCCTCGATGCCGTCCATCCCCGGCATGGAGATGTCCATGAGGACCACGTCGGGCTCCTCGGCCATCACCGCGCTCACCGCCTGCTCGCCGTCGCCGACGGCATCGATCACCTCGACACCGCTGTCCTGGCCGAACAGCTCGCAGAGACCGCGCCGCACCAGGGGGTGGTCGTCGACGATGAGCAGGCGGACGCGGCCGGGCATCAGCGCGGCACCTCGACGGCCACGTCGGTGCCGCTGCCCGGGTTGGACGTGACATGGAGGGTGCCGCCGGCGTCCGCGACGAGGTCACGAAGCAGGCTCAGGCCCACGTGGCCGTCACGGCGGCGGTGCTCGAGGTCGGCCGGGCTGAAACCGCAGCCATCGTCGGAGATCTCCAGGCGCACGCTGTCACCGTGGTTGCGCAGGCGTACGGTGACCCGCGTCGCGTGGGCGTGCTTGCCGGCGTTGCGCAGCGCCTCCTGCGCGACCCTGAACAGCAGCGTCGTGGTGGCCGCGGGCAGACCCGTCGCGGCCGGTGCGTGGAGGCTCACCGCCGTCCCGGCGAGCGAGAGAGGTTCGAGGAGATCGCGCAGGGCGTTGTCGATGCCCTCGGCGTGGAGGTTCGGCGGCGCGATCTCCACGATGAGGGTGCGCAGATCACGCATGGCGGCGCGTGTCTCACCGGCGGCCTTCTCGACGTCGGGCACCGCGCTGCCGGACCGCGAGCCGCCGCTGCCCGTGGGGGCGAGCCGTCGCGCCAGCGCGCTCAACGAGAAGGTCACCGCCGCCAGCCGCTGCACCACGCCGTCGTGGAGGTCGCGCGCGATGCGTCCGCGCTCCTGCTCCGACGCGTTGATGGCTCGCTCGAGCAGCGCTTGGCGCTCGGCGAGCGAGGCGCGCAGCCGGCGCGCCATGCCCACGGCGAGCGGGATCTGCACCACGAACAGGACGGCCAGCCCGCCGATCAGCACCGGAAGGAATGAGGCCCACACAGACTGCTGGTACTGGGTGATCGCCTGGTATCGCTGGTATGTCTCGAACAGGAGAGGAGTACCGTTGGGCGTGTGCACCGGCAGGTACACCTGAAGCAGCTTGCCGAAGCTCCGCTCGTACTGGTTCTCGGGTGCTGTGAGATCGGAGACACCCGCGTCGGCCGCGCCTGTGGGGCTGTGCAGTGAGGCAAGCTCGGCGTCCTCGAGTTGGAAGCGCTGTCCGATCAGGCGGGGCTCGTCCGAGTAGATGATGGTGCCGTCGGCTTTCCACAGCTTCACGCGAACGACGTCGGGGCTGAGGATTCTCTGACGGCAGATCTTGTCAAGGTTGGCCCATCCGGTTGGGTCGTTGGTCAGAAGTGCGTCAGCGAGTGCAGGCTGGACGATGCCGCGTCCCTCAACGGACGTGATGTCCTTGGCGTGGCCGACCGCCTGGGCCTCCGCGTCGCGGCTGACCACGACGAAGGTGCCCGCGCCGACGAGGACAGCGGCGAGCAAACCCCCCGCCGCGAAGCGGGCGACCTCATTGCGAATCAGCCGGCGCAGCAGGCCGGGGCGCCGCCCGCCCGCGCCCGCGCCCGCGCCCACCGATTCGGCTCTGCCGCCGTCGGTTCGCGCGCGCCCCTGCTCGAGCACGGTCATGGTCATCGCAGCCTAGCCGCTGGCAGGCGGGAATGCCGCAGCGCGACGGGCGCGAGTGCTTCTGTCATCAGAGGCGTTGCCATGGTCTTCACCATGCTCGCTGAGATCGCCGCCGATGCGCGCCGGGTCGATGGTCGTAGGACCACCGGGTGGAGGAATCAGGGATGGGTCGGGAGAAGGTCCTCGGAGAAGCGACCGCCGGCGGCGATCTCCTCCAGTAGAGCGCGGTCGGTGAGCCACTCCACCGGCGCGTGGTCGTCGGTCAGCGGATCGGCGGTGGCGGTCACAGCCCGCAGCTGGCTCGACACCAGTGGGATGAGCACTCGCAGCTCGGTGGGCAGAGTGGCGAGGCGATCGTGCAGCTCCGTGGCGGACGGGGCTCGGTCGAACCCGACGACGAGCTCGTTGAAGCTCAACGCCGGCCACACCCGGACATCCGCGAAGACGGTGGCCAGGGTGCCGCTCACCGCGGTCGCGAGGCGGTCGTCGCCGGGCACGCGCGCCAGGTTGAAGGCGAGCGCCCCGCCCGCGGCCAGGTGCTCCCGAGCCAGGGCGAAGAACTGCTGCGTCACCAGCCAGAACGGCACGTAGGCCTGCCGGTAGGCGTCGACGATGATGAGGTCGTAGCGCTGCGAGGTGGTCGCAAGAAACGCGCGGCCGTCGCCGTCGATGACGCGCAGGCCCGCGACCTGTGCCATGCCCATCACCTCCCGCCCGATGGCGGTCACCTCCGGGTCGGGTTCGACACCGTCGATGCGCACGCCGGGATACTCGTGCACGAGCGCGCGCGCCATGGTGCCGCCGGCGTTGCCGATGATCAGCGCACGGCGCATGGGATGGTCAAGCAGAGGTGGAACCACCAGCGGCATGTCCCACTCCCCGCCGGTGAGCACAGTGTTGGAACGGTACACCGACTGGTCGGCGATGCCGTCGTCGAGTCGCAACGCGGTGCGTCCGTCGGGCGCGTCCACCACCTGCACGTACTGGTACTGGGTTTCGCGCTCGAGCACAGCACCGGCAACGGATTTCACCGCTGCCGGGGGAATGAGCATCAGCGCGGCCACCACCAGGGCGACCAGCGGCGCGCGGCGGGGAAGCAGCGGGACCGCGGCGATGCAGACGAGGAACGAAGCGCAGAGCAGGGTGCGCTGCGTGCCGATCGCCGGGATGAGCACGAGCGCCGGCGCAAACGTGCCCGCGATCGCGCCGATGGTGGCCAGCGACGAGAGCCGGCCCGCGACGCTGCCGGCGGTGCGCACGTCGCGCACCGCCAGCCGCACTGCGAACGGCGACACCATGCCGAGCATCGACACGGGCACGCTGAAGAGCAGGAGGGTGGCGAAGAACGACCCTGCAACAACGCCGATGCTCAGCGCGCTGAACCCCTGCAGCGCCAGCTGCAGGAACGGATGCGCGATGAAGGGCAGCACGCTGATCGCCACCGCCGCAACGAGCAGGATGCCGCCGAGCACGCGCGGGTGCGGGTGGCGGTCGGCGAACCTGCCCCCGACCCAGTAGCCGACCGAGAGGTAGATGAGGATGAGCCCGATGACGTTGGCCCACACCACCGTGGTGTTGCCGAAGTAGGGGGCGAGCAGCCGCGAGGCGCAGATCTCCGTGGCAAGCGAGCCCGCGCCGGCGGAGAACACGACGAAAGGCAGCGCCCGCGGAGCGGGGGGCTGTTGCGCTGAGGAGGGCGTCACCGCTGCGCGTGCCACGCCTCGACAACCTCGGCCAGGCCTTCGCGATAGCTCGGCACCAGCGGCCGCCATCCGGGCAGCCTCGGCGCCGCGGCGGCGGTCGCAGCCAGCTCAACCGCCTCCATGTGCAGCTCGCTCACCACGAACCTGATCAGCGGGCGCGCTCGCGCCGGCACGTGCAGCGGACGGGAGCGGCCGACCAGCCGCGCGAAGTGATCGATGAAGTCGGCGAAGGACGCGGGCGTGCCGTCGGTGGCGTAGGTACGCCGTCCTGCGGCACGGCGCTGGGCTGCGGTGAGCAGCGCCCGGGCGGCGTCGTTGCTGTACAGGTGGTGATGGAGGTTGTGGCGCGGACCCGCCCAGTACGGCCGCCCCAGCTGGAACGCGCGGCGGTAGGCGCGGAGGTCGCGCCATTCCGGCCCGTACAGGTAACCGACCCGCACCACGCACGCCGGCCGTGCGCTCGCCAGCACCATCTCCTCGGCCTCGCGCGCCGCATCGACGATCGGTCGCAGACGGCCGCCGACCTT
Source organism: Candidatus Dormiibacterota bacterium (assembly GCA_955651875.1). Taxonomy (GTDB): domain Bacteria; phylum Chloroflexota; class Dormibacteria; order Aeolococcales; family Aeolococcaceae; genus Aeolococcus. The sequence goes on along the minus strand of CATPAP010000288.1, from coordinate 7,408 downwards.
GCCGCCGCCCTCGGCCCCCTCGAGGAACGCGTAGCTGGCATGGACCAGGAAGGCGGCGTCCTCGCGCCGCGCCGCCGCGAGCACGCGGCGAGTCGAGGCGAGGATGTGGTCACCTGGATCCGGCCACCAGGCGTGCCCGTCGTGGAGCAGGGTGTTGGGTGCCTGCAGCGCAAGGTTGATGATCACCGGTGCGCCGCGGCCGTCATCGCCGCCGCGGGTGCGCACCACCACGCGGCCCAGCTCGCTGCGTGCGGCGGTCACCAGCAGTCGCATCGCTCCTCCTCGCGCCCGCGCGACGCCCTCACCGCTCTGGGCGGGACCGCAGTCTAGGACGCCACCACCGGCACGGTGGGGATGGCAGGGCTCCCGCGTCGCGCTGGGGCGTAGCAAAGTGCGGCGTCAATTGTTGTTGGAATGAGGGGGCCAAGCGATGACCTGGACCACCCGCGGGCGCTGGCGTCGCGCCCTTGCTGTGCCTGCCGCGACTGCGATTGCGTTGGGTGCGCCGCCACGGCGAGCGGGTTGCTTGCACCACTGCGCGCATCGGCATTCGCCGCGTGTGTCACCTTGACTCCGGGCACCCCGCAGGCCTACAGCTACACGGGTGGCCAGCAGTCCTTCATCGTTCCGGCCAACGTCGTCCAGGTCCACGCCGTGCTCGTTGGTGCCTCGGGCGGCCGCCGGGCTGGCCAGCCCGGGTCGCCTGCCTAGCGCCGCCGGGAGACCAGACCAATCAGCCTGCTCCTGCTCGGGGCGCTGAGCGCGCGCCGGCGTCCCTCAGACGACGTCCACCGGGGTGCCGATGTCGGCCCAGTAGTAGATCCACTGGGCCAACGGCAGAGTGACGTGGATACAGCCGTGGCTGGCGTACGGGCCCAGGTTCGAACCGGGCCCGAGCGCTCTGTCCGGCTCCCAGTACGCGTCATGGATCCCGGTGCCGTTGGGCCAGATCCAGGTGACGTACTGGACCCACGACGGGTTGTAGTAGTACTGCGATCCCCGCGGCCAGGGCGAGATCATCCGGAACGGGTGGTTCTTGTTGATCACGCGGGTGTGACCGCGCTCGGTTGGCAGCGCGGGACGCCCGGTGGTGATCAGCATGTCCGCAACCAGCTGGCCGCTCTGGTATGCGCTCAACTCGGCGCACTCGAGGCTGATCACGATCCACTTGCCCGCCGGTGGTGCCCAGCCGTAGGCGCCGCAGCCGGGCTTGGCGATGATGCCATTGCTGGCAGCAACGATGAACGCGTTCAGGGCGGCGGCGCTCACCGGCTGGGACTGGCCGCCGCCGAACAGCGGGTTGCCGATGACCAGGTCACGGATGACGTTCCAGTTGCCGTAGTCCTGGTATCCGCTCCAGGTGGGGCTCACGCCGGGGGCCGAGACGATGCCGTAGCGGCCCACGACGTACAGGTGACCGTCGAGGCTGAGGTGAAGCTTCTGCCAGATGTCGTGGCCCGAGTAGGTGGTGACCGGGTCCGCGCTGCTCGGCACCGTCCCGAAGGGGTGGAGCCCGCCGAAGCCGTCGAGGACCCATCCGCCGGTGGCGACACCGGCCGCATCGGTGACCACGTCGATCCCGCGGGAGATGTAGTCCCCGGCCGTGTACGACGGCGCCGAGAAGGCCGGAGCGTCGGGGCCAAAGGCGTGGAGGCCGCCGAAGGCGTCGAGAAGGTACCCGCTCTGCTTGTCAGGAAGGACGACCAGCCCCCGCGCGATGTCCCAACCCGAGGTGAACTGCGGGGTGGTGATGGGTGGTGCGCTGCCCCAGTTGTGGATGGTGCCCCAGCCGTCCAGCGTCCACCCGCCCGACCCGTCGGGCAGGAGAACCACCGCGCGGGCGATGTCCCAGTTGGGCCAGTACGGTGCGCCACCGCCGTTGAGCGGGTAGCCGCCGAACGGGTGCAGGCCGCCGTACATGTCGAGGACGACACCACCGAACGGGGCGCTGGTGGCGGTGAACTGTTGCCGCGCCGGCGCGCTCACCGGCTGAGCACCGCTGCCGCCGGTGAGCGAGAACAGGACGACATCGCGGGTGGCGTTCAACGCGCCCCAGTCACCGTACCCCGACCAGTCAGGCGCCATGCCGGTGTTGCTGACCACGCCCCATTTGCCCACGCCGTAGAGCACGTTGCCGGCACCAAGGTGCAGCTTCTGCCAGACATCGCGGCCACCGACGTACGTCGGCCCGCCACTGGCGGGCGGAGGTGAACCGAAGCGATGGATACCGCCCCAGCCGTCCATGACCCATCCGCCGGTGGCCGCGCCGCTCCCATCCACGGCCACGTCGATGCCGCGGGCGATGTCCCAAGTCCAGCCGAACGAGGTCGCGAATGCGGGTGCCTTGGTGGTGTCACCGAAGGGATGGATGTGGCCGAAGGCGTCGAGCAGGTACCCGCTGTGCTGGTCGGGCAGGACCACCAGGCCGCGGGCGATGTCCCAGCCGAAGATGTACTGCGGGCTCGCGATCCGGGGCGCGCCACCCCATTTGTGGACTCCGCCCCAGCCGTCGAGTGTCCACCCCCCCGAACCGTCGGGCAGAACGACCGCGGCGCGGGCGATGTCCCAGTTGGGCCAGTAGGGCGCGCCGCCGGTGTTGATGTTGGTGCCGCCGCCGAACGGGTGGAGGCCTCCGTAGAGGTCGAGGACGACACCGCCGGTGCTTGCCGAGTACGCCTTGACTGTCACCGCGGAGGCGAGGCCGAGCCCGGACAGCAGCACGGCGCACCCGGCGACAACGGCGACGCGCACCCTGCGCACCGACCCCTGCCCCATCCGGCTACCGCGCATGACCCACTCCTCGTGCTCAGCGGGCCGGATTGTCGCACCTGGGTGGTAACGGACCGCCTCTCGAACCGGCGACGAATCAACCCATGCGATGCGGACGCGCGCTGAACCATTTCGCGCAGAGCATCCCGCTGCAGTGAGGTCATCATCGTCGCACGACTGCGACAGCGAGGCCTGCGCTTGATCGCGGACTGTCATGCAGAGCGCACCGTCCGCCCCTACCATGCCCGGCATGCGGCTCGCGGCCGGGGGGAATGCCCTCGTGCGGTCGGCCCGCTCATGGCGTGTGCGCAGTCTGGTGGTGGCGTGCACGGTCAGCGCCGTGCTGTGTCCGACCGCGACGGTCGCGGTCGCATCGGTCGCCCAGCCCGGCGGAGTCATCCTCGAGGGATGGGGCGGCCTCCACGCGTTCGGCGGCGCGTCGATCAACACCGCTGGAGCTCCGTACTGGCCGGGATGGGACATCGCCCGTGCGGTCGCGGTCAGGTCGGATGGCGGCGGCGGCTGGACCCTCGACGGGTGGGGCGGGATCCACGCGTGGGGTGCCGCGCAACCGGTCTCCACGCCGTTCTACTGGGTGGGCTGGGACATCGTCCGCGACATGGTGATGACCTCACGCGGAGCTGACGGGGACGTCGACGGGAGCCAGGGCTATCTCCTCGACGGATTCGGAGGAATCCATCCATGGGGCGGTGCGCCGGCGCTGAGCGGACCGTATCCCGGCACCGACGTGGCACGCAGCCTGCTCGTCGACCTCAACGCGAGCGGGACGCCCGATGGGGGGTGGACGCTGTATGCCGACGGCAGTCTCCACGCCTTTGGCGCCGCCTCTGCCAAGCCCGCGCCGGTCAGCCTCTCGGGCAAGGCGCTGTGGGTGAAGATCCGCGGCACCCCCACCGCTGGATACCTGGCCGGCCACTGGGGCACGGTGCAGACCTGGGGTGGTCTGAGCCCGTACTGGTCGGGCTACTCCGACTGGGGAACCTGGGACATCGAGCGCGACGCGGCTCTGCTCCGGGCCGACAACCCTCAGCCCCAGCCGCAACCACAGAGCGCAGCAGCAGCCGCCATATTCGCCGCCGACGCCAACCCGTCAGGTGGGGTCACGCTCGACGGCCTCGGCGGTCTGCATCCCTTCGGGGAGGCGCCGATCGACACCACCGCAGCGCCGTACTGGCAGGGCTGGGACATCGCGCGCGCAGTCCAGGTGCGCGAGGATGGATCGGGCGGCTGGACGCTCGATGGTTGGGGCGGAGTCCATCGCTGGGGAACGGATCCCGGCCTCACCCTCCCGGCCTCGTGGCCCGGCCAGGACATCGCTCGCTCCTTTATGGCGACGTCGCACGACGCCCAGGGCGTGGCCGACGGGGCAGCCGGGTACGTGCTCGACGGTTTCGGCGGTATTCATCCCTGGGGAGGTGCCCCGGTGATCGGCGGTCCACCCTACCTGTGGGGCTTCGACATCTACAGGGGCCTGGTGGTGCACATCGATTCCCACGGCACCCCCGACGGCGGATGGGCGATGGATGACGTCGGGCGCACCTACGCGTTCGGCGCAGCGCCGGCCATTGGCGACGCCACGCCGTACACGGGACGGCCGCTGTACCACGCACTGCACCAGACCACCTTCGGCTGGTACAGCGTCGCCCGCGGCGGCGTGGTGATCTCGTTTGGAGGCGGTTACGTGCAGCCGTCCTGGACACAGTGGACGGATTGGGGAAGCTGGGACATCGTGCGCGACGTGGCGCTCATCAACCCCGTCGACCCACGCCGGTCGGCGCAGCCTCTGTCATCCGCCGACGCGCAAAGCTTCGGCAGCGGTGTCAACGGCCGCTACATGCTCAACGTGGCGATGGCCAAGCAGACCCACCCCCTCGACTGCGAGGCCGCCACCATGCAGATGGTGCTGGCGGCGCGGGACACGCAGGTCAACCAGGACTGGGAGCTCCATTACTGGGGAGCCGATCTCCGTCGCGCACAGCGGGACGCCGCCGGCAACATCGTGCGCTGGGGAGACCCGTACTCGTCATTTGTCGGCAACGTCAACGGATCGGAGTGGAACGCCAGCGGATACGGCATCTACTACCCGCCACTGGTCCGGATCTCCCAATACCTCGGCCACGCGGCGATCGGCAAGGAGCAGTGGACGGTCAACCAGCTCTTCGACCTGGTCGTGTCCGGTTACCCGGCGGCGGTGGAGGGCTCGTTCAACATGGAGGCGGCCACTCCGCGCACGTACACCGCGTGGAACGGTAGGAGGGTGCAGTACATCCTGAACGACCATGTCTTCGCGCTCGTGGGCGTCGACTTCGGTGCGCACACGGTGATCATCAACGACCCCTACTCGGGCACGCGCAAGGAGTTCTCGTGGGGAGACTTCACGCGTTCCTTCAGCTACATCGACAACATGGCGACCGTGGTCAGTTGAGCAGCCGGTTCTCCGCAGCGAGGTTTGGCTTGGCAATTCCGCTTGCTCTGCTTGCCATCGGCTGCGATTCGACGGCGCACCCGACGCCCGCTGCGAGATCTGCGTCCAGCGCCAGTGCACCCGGCAGTCCAAGCGCCGCGTCGCCCTCGACCTCCCCGACGCCGTCGTCGGGCCCGACGGTTGTTGCCACGAATGCGGCCGCGACGCCCTCGGGAACCGTGGTCTTCGTGGTCGTGGTCAATGACAGCACCCCACGTGCCCCGGTGATCGTGAGCGCCGGCGCGGTCAGCTCCAACGGCAGGGCGACCGTCAGCGGACAGTCGGTGATCGGCGCGCTCGCAGCCGGTGAGACCGAGGCGGCGATGGTGAAGCTCTCGATTCCCGCCGACGACACCGTCGCCACCGTCAGGGCCACCGTGACCGGCAGCGCCGCCGCGGCGAGCGTCGTCAACCCGCTGACCGTCAGCGGCGTCTCCTTCACATCCGACCCCATCGAGCCGATGGTGAACGTGACCGTCTCGGCGAAAGCGCCCGTGGCCGCGGTGGTGCTCGCCGTCTGCTACCAGGGACCTGCGGTGGTCGGCGGGGGTGTCGCGCAGTCAACCACAGTCAGGGCGGGCGCACCGACAACGTTGCGATTGGCGGCCGCGTTGACGGAGACCCCGGCAACGTGCCGCGGGTTCGCCTACCGCGGCTGACTCGCGGGACCCGCCACCTCGGCCACCACCGCATGGGTATCGTGGGAGTCGGCGAACCGAGCCGCGCGCTTCAGCCAGAAGGCACGTCTGACGCGATACCGCTGAGCTTGCGCCTGCAGGAGTCGATGGTCGACGTGCGCGTCACTCAGCGAGTCTTCGGACCTGCCAACGGGCATCTCCTCGGCGCTCTCCGGCACTGAGTCAGACAACCGCTCGATCAGCTCGCCGTACGCGTAGATCCAATGGAGGGCATCGTCGAGGTCGAGAGACGTCGTGTCCTCTCCCTGGAGCGGCGTGTGCTGGTCGATGATGCGCCAAAGGTCTCTCAGGGATGCTTGTTCGACTGCCATGCTGGCCCCCTTGGTCCGTGTAGTGAGGAACCCACAACATCCGGGCGGCCGACATCAGGGCTACCACCACGGTACTCCGATGTCTCGGTCTTCGTGAGCGACTGCTGACGGGGATTCTTGCCAAGGGCACTGTAGAGTCGACGCGACCGCTTCAGTCTCGCCACTCGCCACTCGCCACATGGAATGAAACCAGCACACGCAAGCCTAGCTCTGCTGATGATCCTCTCCGCCTGCGGGTCAGCCACGGCTCATACGCGCACCGCCACAAGGGTCCCCGCGTCCGCCACGCCGGCGCCATCGCCGCCAACCCCTGTACCGGTCCCGATGCTGGCGAGCCCGGCGATCATCCAGGTGGAAAACTCGCAGGGCGGACGGCCGCAGTCCGGTCTGGGCGTGGCCAACGTCGTCTACGAGTACGTCGCCGAAGGTGGCATCGGGCGCTTCAGCCTATTCTTCTTCGCCGCGCCGCCTGCCCGGCAGCAGGTCGGGCCTGTGCGCAGTGCGAGGACGGTCACCGTCCAGCTCGCCGCCATCTACCACGCCTTCGTGGCGTACTCGGGTGCGTCGAACTACATCGGCGGCCTGCTCAGACGGGCGCCCCTGCCGTCGTACAACGAGGACAGCGCGCAGGGGAACCTGTTCCGCATCTCATCGCGCTACCCGCCGCACAACCTGTACACCGACGGTCAGCACATCGCCAAGCTGGCGCATCTTGCCGCGCTGCCGCCTGTCGGGTATCAACTCTGGGCACGAACCTCCACCCCGGTGGGCGGGGTACCGATCGCCAGCTTCATTGCGCGGGTGTCGCAGTTCGAGCAGCCACGGTTCACGTGGCGTGCCGCCTCGAACGGCTTCACACGCACCGAGGACACCGGGTTGGTGGTGGATCCGCGGACCGGAGCTCCGCTGATCCTGCCAACCGTGATCGTGCAGCAGGTCGCGGTCACCACCGATCCCCATGTCGTCGACGTCGATGGGCATCTCGGGGTCGACCAGATGATCGGCGGTACCGGGACGGCCCAGGTGTTCACCGCTGGCCGCGAGTTCACGGCGACATGGACACAACCCGCATCGGGCCCCCCGCAGTACACCCTCGCGGACGGATCGCCAGCCCCGATCGCCCCTGGGGAGGTGTGGATCTCGCT
>CATPAP010000287.1 GCA_955651875.1 Candidatus Dormiibacterota bacterium | reverse complement strand
GCTGAGGAGGTCGTCGCTCCCGGATCGAAGTCGGGGTGTTGGCTAGTGAGTCGGCCCACCGGTCAGGCGGGCTGTGTGCAACCCTCCGTGTGGTGGACCGGCGAACGTGAGCGCATCGGTTACCGGCGCAGCCCAAGCTGGGCGATGATCTCGCGGTAGCGCTCGACGTCGGTGCGGGTGAGGTAGTCGAGGAGGCGGCGGCGCTTGCCGACCAGCGTCAGAAGCCCGCGCCGCGACGCGTGGTCCTTGGGATGGTCGCGCAGGTGCTCCGTCAGCGCGGCGATGCGGTCGCTGAGGACGGCGATCTGCACCTCCGCCGAACCGGTGTCGGTGTCGTGGCGGCGGTGCTCGGCGATGATCTCCGCCTTCGGTCGCACTGCGGTCAAATGATTCTCCGTGGGGCCTGGTTGGCCTGTCGCCGGTCGGAGAGCAGAGCCGCGTGGCGCATTTCCCGATGCGTCAAACCGAGCGGGGCTCTCCGAAGGTCAGCGTGAGTCTACCAGCTATCGAGTTCAACTCGCCCCAGCGGGGTTCCCGGCCGCGCAGCGTTGGACTATGCACGGGCCACGCAGAGATTGAGGACGGCGGGCAGGCACGTCAGCGTGGCCGGTGCTCTGCCGATCTGCTCGCCCTCGACGTCGAACAGCAGAGGCCGCTCGTCCAGAGGCTCTATCCGTACGCTCCTGGCCCGCCTGACGAGCACGCCGGGTTGTCTGATGTGGGCACCGCGATACACCGACGGCACCGCGACCAGGGTGCGCAGCCGGCCGAGGGCGGGTAGCACGACGACGTCGAGCCAGCCGTCGTCGATCTCCGCCGAGGGTGCGATGCGCATTCCCCCGCCGAAGTAGCGACCGTTGGCGATGACGACGTTCTGGATCTCGATCTCAGTCGACTCGCCGTCGCGGGTGATCCGCACCGGGCGGCCGCCGAAGGTGGTCAGAGCTGTCAGGGAGATGGCGAGGAAGACCGCTGTGCCAAGGACACCACTGCCCTTGTTGCGGCTGCGGTTGACACGCGCCACCACCTCGCCGCCGACGCCGCAGTCGGCGATGTTGATGAACTGCCTCGGTGCGGTGGCCGGGTCGTCATAGGTGATGCGACCGGCATCGATGATGCGGGTGTGGTTGGCGACGAGGATCGTCGCGAGTTGGTGCGGATCGGTGGGCAGGCCGATCGTGCGTCGGAAGTCGCCACCCGTTCCGCTCGAGAGCAGCCCGAGGACGGCGTCGCTGTTGATCGGAGCTCCGTCGGGGGTGAAGAAGCCGTTGACGACCTCATTGAGGGTGCCATCTCCACCCGCTGCGACGACGCGGTTGTAGCCGTCGACGAGAGCTTGGCGCGTGACGGCGGTGGCGTCGTGCGGAGCCGTCGTCTGGTGGACGTCGTGGACGACCCCGGCGATGTGGAGGGCGTCGCGCAGGGCCGGCCAGCGCCTGCCGGTCCGGCCGCCGGCGCTTGTGGGGTTGACGATCACCAGTGTCCGCGCGTGCGCCGCCGTCCCCCCACTCATGGCCGGATGGTATCGGCGCGAACGGTTCTACCGAGATCGCCGTGCACTGTGACCGAGGCGCGACGGGCGGCGTCGCGATTGGAGCGGTGGTGAACTCAACCCGTATGACGGTGAGGTGACGCCGGCCGGGCCGGCCCTGGCGGCTGTGGCCGCTCCGTCATTGCAAGTCGGGCGCCGGCTCGCGAGACTTGGTCAGAGGCAAATTCGGGCGGGTGAGACAGGGCGTGGCACGGTCACGTACCGTCACGCACGCGGCGGAGGAGGAAGGGCCACGGCACCGTGCTGAGAGGCGGCATTCGCACTATCGTTCTGGCGACCCTGGCGGTCGCCGGTCTGTCGTCGTGCGGCAATCCGGCGCCGGTGCACACGCAGACGGGAACGGCGAGTGCGACGGCTGCACCACGACCGAGCGCTGCAGCCGGACCCTGTGCATCTGTCACGACAACGACGCCTATCGGGCAGGTTCCTGCGGCATGTGCCGCGCTCTGGACGCCGTACGGGGTGACGAAGGTGCCTCCGGCGAATCTCACTGACGCCACGCCGGCGCCGCCGGCTGTTGTGAATGGGACGCAGGGTGGCTTGACTGGCACCGAACTCGCATTCTGGGTACGCGCGTCTACTCGGGCATCAGTCTGGTACCGGTGGGCGGAGGCCAACGATCAGGCAGCACTCATCCCTCATCTCGGACAACTGAGTCTCGTACCCAAGGTCGAACTGCAAGCGATGGCCGCAAACGAACCCATTTCGCAACCGGATTGCGCGCTCTTCCCAACGAAAGTCGAGGCCTTCACAATTACGCGCGACGAATTGCATTTCTTTGTGACCGAGGGTGAGATAGTCGCTGCTCGATACGCTTTTGTGGGTACTTACCCTGGGCCATGCCTGGTGACCGCCGAGGGTCCAACTGGGAAGCCGATCACTTTGGCTTCGTACCCGTCGGCGAGCGTCACCTTCTTTGCAAGTTCTATGGTCAACGATGCGCTGTTAGGACCGATTTTGTTCACGGACGGCGCAGGAAACTGCACTGACCCAGGCGCTCCAACCAGGTGGTGCCGCTCGTGAGGCGCACAGTTCTTCCGGCTGTCGTCGTTGCGATTCTCATTGGAATGCCATTGGGCGCTAGGAGTGCTCTTGCACAATTTGGACGGGGCGGCAACGGCTGCGCAGGCGCCGGTGGTGGCGGCACCGCCGGTATCGGTGCCGCCCTCGGGTGCGGCATACCACCGCCGGCTGCGCCAAAGCCACAGGACAACGGACCGGGTGTGCTCGGTCCGTCGACGGGTCCGCCCCTGGGGTCGAAGTGCATCGCCACAGAGCAGCTTCCCAGCGGCACGACGGACCCCACGGGCGGCGCGCCGAGCCATGAGTACGTCAGCCTGGCCCCGGCCGTGAGCGGCAATCCTGAGACCGGCGTGACGGCCAGCGGCACCATCCGCTCGCCGCTACCGATCGGCTCACCGACCGGTCCCTACGATGTCGCGGTCCCTCCAGAGCCCGTCAAGACAGCCGCGCAGCTGAACGCCGACGCCGCAGCGGAGGCGCAGGGGATCGCGGACCAGTTCAACGCATATCAGCAGCAGCAGATCGCTGACGCGACGTCCGCGCGGGCGTTCGAGAATCCGTCTGCGGCCATCGAGGCGCTGCTCAGCACCGCGCAGTACACGGCAGCCAACTTCTACATGCCCGTCGGTCCGCCGGTGCCCGGCATGCAGGCCGCATCCGAGGATGCGACCACGTGGACCTTCCGTGAACTCGTCTACGTCGAGGTCGGGCGTGTTGTGCATGACCAGATCAACGTCGGCCAGGCCGGTCCACCGACGTACGGCCCTGAGTACTGCAGCGGGTTGAAGGTGGCCGGCGCCGATACCCCGTACCTCCACACGCAGGTCACCACCACCGTGCCGGCCTTCACCGCCCAGGTCAACCACATCGCCAACGCTCTCTGGCACAGCTTCCGGCGGGGAGCCATCGTGAGCGAGCCGCCCAACGGCTCGCCGACGTACGTCGGGATGCCGACGTGCGTGGGTCTCGACACCGGCCTGCCGACCGGTTCGGGCACTCCCAACCCGTTCACACTCACCCTGCCGCTCACGCTGCACGGCATTGCGGGCGCCCTCCCCGTCGCCGTCTCCGGCCGCGTCGCCGTCTCCATCGTCGCCGACGGTGCGCACTGGGACTTCCACGATCCGTCGGGCGACAGCACCGTGCACGGTCAGGGTTCGGCCGACCCCTCCCCTCCCACCGGTACCCCGACGTTCGACGCAGCCACAGGCACATGGCCGGACGCGGCTGCGGAATGCACTGTCTACCACCAGTACCGCGGGTTGGCCGCCGCGCCCGGCGTCATGGTCACCGCAATCGAGCACTTCCACATCGAGGTGTCCGGCGTGTACAGCACGGGGGCCGCCGCGCCGGTGACGTTCGCGTACGCGTACGAGCCGCCGGATTCGCCGGTGACCTGGGCGAGCGGACCGTATCCGGTGTATCAGATCGAGGCCGTGCCCTACGCTCCCGGCACCTGAGCCGCAGCGGCCAGAGGTCAGAGCGCGGGCGGGGAGGTCCCATCAAGAACTGCGCGGACCTGCTCGACATCGCGTCCGATCTGCACCACGAGATCGTCGACGATCGCGTAGGTGCGCTCCTCGCGCAGACGCTCGATGAACACCGCGCGCACCTCGCGGTTGTAGAGGTCGCCGGAGTAGTCGAGAAGGAAGGCCTCGACGGTGAGCCTGTCGCCGCCAAACGTGGGCCGGTACCCGACGTTCGTCGCCGCAGCGTGCCACTCGCCGTCGACACGCACCCACATCGCGTACACGCCCGGCGCCGGCAGGCACTTGTCGACGGTGATCGAGAGGTTGGCTGTGGGGAATCCGAGATGTCGGCCGACCTCGTCGCCGTGCTCGACGACGGCGTCCATGAAGTGCGGCCGACCCAGCAGGGCTGCTGCTGCCCTCACGTCACCCGTACCCAACAGGTCGCGGATGCGCGACGACGAGAGCGGCTCGCCGTTCAAAGTCACCGCGTCCACCTGCTCCACCGGGAACCCGTGGCGTTCACCGTATTCGCGCAGGAAGCTGATGTCGCCCTGCCGTTTGTGGCCGAGCGCAAAATCGTGGCCCACCACGAGCGCACGGATGTCGAAGCTCGAGCCGAGCAGGTCGCAGAACTGCTCGGCGCCCCATCTGCTCACCTCGCGCGTGAAGCCGAGGATAGTGAGGCGGTCGAGACCCCACATCTCGAGCAGCGACGTCTTCTCCACCAGGGTGGTCAGCGACTGCGGGCAGCGCGCGGGGTCGAGCACGCAGCGGGGGTGCGGGTCGAAGGTGAGCAGCGCGGACTGCGCATCAAGCCGGGCGGCGTTCGATCGCACTGCGTCCAGCAGCTCAACGTGCCCCAGGTGGACGCCGTCGAAGTTGCCGATGGTGAGCACGACAGACGCGTCGCCGTGCTGCCTGGGCGTCAGGCCACTGTCGACGCGCATGCCCTAGGTGTTGAGGACCTTCGTCGGTCGCAGCAGGTTCCCTGCGATCTCACCGATCGCGATGAGGCGCCCGTCTGCGCTGTGGACGCGGCATTGGTTGCCGGCGGTCATCTCCGGGGTGCGCGGCAGCCAGACCGACTGCCCGCGTCCCACCATGGTCGCCCCCTGCGGCGGCAGGTCGACGCGCGGCAGGAAGTCCACCGCGATGTGCATGGGCAGCAATGCCGCGGCCGGGTTCTCCGCCTCCGCGAGCGCGTCAGGGGTGATCGCGTCCTCCAGGCGCAGCGGACCGTAGGAGGTGCGCGAAAGCCATGCCAGCAGCCCCCCGGTGCGCAGGCGCTCGCCGATGTCGGCGGCGAGCACGCGCATGTACGCGCCCTTACCGCTCACCACTGTCAGCTCGGCCTCGGCGCGCGGGCCCCCGCGAAAGCCGGTGACCTCGATGCTGTCGATGCGCACCGGCCGACCCTTGCGCTCGACGTCCTGGCCGCTGCGCGCCAGCTCGTAGAGGTGCTTGCCCTCGTGGCGCACCGCCGAATGCATCGGGGCCACCTGCTCGATGTCTCCGATGAACTCTGCCGCCGTCGCGCGCACATCCTCGAGCGTCACCGCCGACGCGTCAGCACCGGCGACGACCTCGCCCTCGGTGTCGAGGGTGTCGCTGGTCTCGCCGAGGCGGATGATGCAGCGGTAGGTCTTGGGCTGCTGGTGGAAGTAGTCGACCAGCCGCGTCGCCTGGCCGATGCAGATCGGCAGCAGCCCGGTGGCGGTGGGATCGAGCGTGCCGGTGTGACCGACGCGGCGCTCGTTGAAGACGCGGCGCACCACGCGCACGACGTCGAAGGAGGTCATCCCGGCCGGTTTGTCGATGGCGAGGATCCCGCTGCGCGAGGCGGCGGCGGTCGGTGGACGGGTGGCGACCGGGATCACCGTTGTGACCGGAGCAGCCCCCGGGCGACCTCGAGAACCTGCGGCTCGAACTCCGCGAGCGGCTCGCCAAGCTCGGCGCCGGCGGCGCGACGGTGGCCTCCGCCGCCGAACGGCCGGCAGACTGCGGTGGCGTCGTAGGGGTCGCGCGAGCGCACGCTCACCTTGGTGAGATCCGGCGAGCTCTCCTTGAAGAGGATCGCGATCTCCATGGTGTCGATGCTCTGGAGCTGATCGATGACGCCCTCAGACTCCATCATGTCGGCGCCGGCCTCCTCGAGCATCGCCTGCGTGATCTCCGACCACACCAGGCGTCCGTCGAGCTCGGTGCGCAGCCTGCCGACCGCGAGCCCCTCGAGCTTGATCTGCGGAACCGAACGCGACTTGTAGCTCTTCAGCGCCACCCAACCGGGGTTGGTGCCGGCGGCGACGAGGTCGGCACCGAGTCGGAGCGCCTCCTCGGTGGTGTTCTCGTGGCGGAAGCCGCCGGTGTCGGTGAAGAGCGCGGCGTAGAGGTTGGTGGCCACGTCGGCGGTGATCGGGGCGCCGATGGTCGTCAGCAATCGGTACACGACCTGTCCCGTCGCGCTCGCCTTCGGATCGATGAGGTTGATCGTCCCGAACGCCTCGTTGCTGACGTGGTGGTCGACGTTGACCACCGTCGCCACATCGCGGATCAGGTCCTGCTTATCGCCGAAGCGCGCGACCGTGGCGCAGTCGAACGTGAAGAGCACGTCGACGCCGACCGGGTCCTCGGAGATGGTGTCGAAGCCGGGCAGGTACTCGAGCATGCGCGGCAGCGGCGATGGCACCAGCACGCGAACCTCGCGGCCCATGGCGCGCATCGAGGCCGCGAAGCCCAGCGCGGAGCCCAGGCTGTCGGCGTCGGCGTCCTTGTGCGACAGGCAGCCGATGACGGTGGCTCTGTCGAGGATCCCGAGAATGTCGCCGGCGATGTCCTCGAGTCGCGGCCAGCCGGTGGTCACGGCGGTCATGGCACCTCCTCCGCGACAGGTGCCGCATCGTTGCCGTCGGCGGGTTCGAGCTCGCGCAGCATGCTGCTGATGTACACGCTGTAGGCGATCGACTCGTCGAGCTCGAAACGGAGCTTGGGCGGCGTCTTGAGGTTCTCGAGGCGCTCCCCGAGCTGGCCTCGCAGGTAGCCCTCGGCGTGGCGCAGCGCGCTCACCACCGCGTGGCGCTCACGTTCTTCGCCCACCGCGCTGACCATGACCCGGGCGCTCTTCAGGTCGCGGGCGAGCTTCACCTCGCTGATCGACGCCATGCGCACCCGCGGGTCCTTCATGTCGACGAGCATCATCTGGGAGATCTCCTGGCGCAGCTGCTCGGCGACCCGTGCGGTGCGCGGCGGCCGGGAGCCGTGCTGGGCGTGGCTGTGGAAGTTGGTGGTCATCACCCGACCCCGCCCCTGCGGCGAGCCGACGCGGCTCTCACAGGTTCTGCTGCTCGACCGTGTACGCCTCGAGAATGTCGCCCACGGCGAAGTCGCTGAAGTCCTCGAGCGTGATCCCACAGTCGTAGCCGCGGGCCACCTCGCGGACGTCGTCCTTGAAGCGCTTGAGGACGGCGATCCGGCTACGAACGATCTGCCTGCCGTCGCGCAGCACGGTGCACGTGGAGTTGCGTGGGATGCGGCCGTCGACGACGTGTGAGCCGGCGATGGCGTTCCTGCCGTCGACGGTGAAGACCTGGCGGACCTCGGCGCGACCCTGGAAGACGTCGACAAAGGTGGGCTCGTACAGGCCCTTGATGGCCTTCTCGATGTCGTCGCTGACCTGGTAGATGACGTCGTAGTAGCGAACGTCGACCCCCTGCGCGTCGGCGGCGGCTTTGGCGTGGTCGTCGGGGCGCACGTTGTAGCCGATGACGATGGAGTCGGTGACGGCGGCGAGGTTGACGTCGGCCTCGCCGACCGGGCCCACGCCGGACGCCACGATGACCACCTTGACGCTCGGGTCCTCGATCTTCTCGATCTGACCGCGGAGTGCCTCGAGCGAGCCATTGGCCTCGGCCTTCACGATGACGTTGAGGGTCTTCACCGATCCCTCGGCAACCTGCGAGGCGAGGTCGGCGAGGGTGATGCGCCGCACCGGCTGCGCCTGCTGCTGCTTGGTCTCGATGGCGCGCTCCTCGGCGAGGGCCCGCGCGCTGCGCTCGTTGTGCATGATCTGGAAGATGTCACCGGCCTCGGCGACTCCGGAGATGCCGGTGACCACGGCGGGCGTGCTCGGTCCCGCGCTCGCAAGCCGGCCGCCGCGCTCGTCGAGCAGGGCGCGGACGCGCCCGTACACCTGGCCGGCGACGAGATAATCACCCACCTTGAGCGTGCCCTTCTGGACCAGGACCGTGGCCATCGGGCCGCGTCCGGCGTCCCGGTGCGACTCGATGACCGTGCCGACGGCGCTGGCCTTGGGGTTGGCCTTCGGCTCGACCTCGGCGTCGGCGGTGAGCAGGATCATGTCGAGGAGGTCGGTCACACCCTCGCGCGTCTTGGCGCTGGTGCGCACCACCGTGACGTCACCGCCGTAGTCGCTGCTCACCAGCCCGCGGTCGGCGAGCTGCTGAAGGACGCGGTCGGGGTTGGCCCCCTCCTTGTCGATCTTGTTGAGGGCCACGATGATCGGCACCTCGGCGCTGCGGACGTGCTGGATCGCCTCCTCGGTCTGGGGCATGACGCCGTCGTCCGCGGCCACCACCAGGATCGCGATGTCAGTGACGTCCGCGCCGCGAGCGCGCATCGCCGTGAACGCCTCGTGCCCAGGGGTGTCGATGAAGGTGATCCGCCGCCCGTCCTTCTCGACCTGGTAGGCACCGATCCTCTGGGTGATCCCCCCGGCCTCGCCCGAGGCAACCGCGGTCTCGCGGATGACGTCGAGCAGGGAGGTCTTGCCGTGGTCGACGTGGCCGAGCACGGTGACCACCGGCGGGCGCGGGAGC
>CATPAP010000286.1 GCA_955651875.1 Candidatus Dormiibacterota bacterium | reverse complement strand
TGTCAGTGGACTCGGGCACCGCGCGGGCGCACCAGCACGCCGCCGGGCAAGGAAGAACCCGGCCGCGCAGAAGGAGCCGCCCGGTGTTAGCGGCCGCGTTGTCTGCACGTGGTTCGGCAGCGTTTGATGTGCATGTTCTGGCAGGTCTTGATGGTGATGCCGTGGAGGTGGCGTGGGTCAGGCTTTGCCGTTGTCGCGGCTGGTGAAGAGACTGGCGAGCGCGTCGATGACGTCGAGGAGCAGTGCGTCGAGTCTGGCTTGCTGGCCGGCGGCGTGCTGGGCGCGGTAGCTGGCGACGAGCTGGTCCCGCCGGGCTGAGGCCTGCTGTTCGTGTTCGGCGGCGTGGTGTCCGGCTTCGTATCCTGCCTGCCACCAGCGCAGTGCCTCGGCGCGGGTCATGCCGGGGCCGCTGGGCTGCCGGTTAGTCTCTGGTGAGTTCGGCGACTGCTTTCTTGGCGCAGGCATCGTCGACGAGGTCCTGCCCGGCGGCCGCGGCGGCGATGAGGGCGGCGGTGGCAGCGTTGTTGAGGGCGCGGGGCAGGCCGGAGGAGACGCGGTGCAGCCGGGCGACGGCGTCGTCGGCGAACAGGGGTTCCTCACGGCCGGCCAGGGTCATGTGGTGGCGCAGGTAGGCGGCTGATTCGGCCAGGTCCATGGGCTTGATGGAGTAGCGGGTGGCGATCCGCTGGTCGAGGGCGGCGAAGGTGCCCATGCGCAGCTGCCGTGCGAGGGTGGGCTGGCCGATCAGGATCCCGGCGAACGGGCTGGCGCTGTCCATGTCGGCGTTGGTCATGAGCCGCAGTTCTTCCAGCTGGCCGGGCTGGAGCAGGTGCGCTTCGTCGACGATGACCACGACGGTGCGGTGCCGTTCGGCGGTCTCGGCTGCGAGCAGGTCGGCGGCCTGGGCCATCAGCTCGGCTTTGAGGTAGCGGGGCTGGGCGCCGAGCGCGCGGACGACCTGCACGTAGAGGCCGCGGGTGCCGAAGGCGGGGTTGGCGATGTAGATGACCTGGTGCCGGGTGGGGTCCAGCCCGGCGACGGCGGCGCGGGCCGCGACGGTCTTCCCGGCGCCGACGTCGCCGGTGATGACGCCGAGCAAGGTTTCGGTGATGCAGAAGCTGATCCGGGCGGTGGCCTGGGCGTGGGCCTGCCGGGCGAACAGGTCCCCGGCGGCGATCGCCTTCCCGAACGGGGTGCGGGCCAGCCCGAAGTGCGCAGCCCACGGCGCCCGGCTAGTCATCGCCGTCCTCCTTGCCGGGCTGCGGCAGCATCTGCAGCCGGGTGAAGTCGATCGCCGCGCCGGTGCCGGCTTCCTCGTCGTGGGCGGCGGCGACCAGGCCGAGGTAGTCGATCCCGGTCGGGTCCGCCGCCGGCGGCGGAGGCGGGGCAACGGCGCGGTGCACGTGCCGGCCGATGACGAACGGCACCGCGGCCCCGGCCGGGCGCCCGTCCAGGAACACCTCGATCCTGGACAGATCCTCTGGGTCGTACCGCAGCTCGACGCGCCGGCCCGTGAGCGCGGGGTCGACGGAGTAGCTGTTGCCTTCCAGCGGGACGGTCGCGACCCGGGTCACCCGCCGGGTCACCGACCACCGGAACGCTTCCCGGATCAGGGCCGGGTCCGCCTGGCGCAGCGGCCCGGCCGCCTGGAACCGGTCGATGGGCGCCTGCCCGGTCTCGGCGTGCACCCGCCGGTTGGCGACCTGCCCGGCCCAGGCGGCGAACCAGTCGTTGAGCTGATCCAGCGACTCGATACCCTGGTGCATCGCCTCGGCCAGGAACGCCTCCCGGATATACCGGTTGGCTCTTTCCTGCTTCCCCCGCCCCTGCGGCGAATAGGGCTTACTGTGCACCAGGCGGATGCCGAGCACCGCGCACGTGCGCGCCAGCCACGCGTTCGCAAACGGCGCGCCGTTGTCGCAGTAGAGAATGTCCGGTATGCCCCTTCTGGTGATGGCGCGGCGCAGCAGCTCCTGGCAGAGGCGGGCGTTCTCCCGGTCATAGAACCGGCCGTCGACCAGCAGCCGGGAATGGTCATCGACGATCAGGAACAGGCGGGCCCGCGCCGACCCGTCCCGTTTCGGGTACGGCACCCACGGCCCGACCAGCACATCGCTCACCCACCGCTCGTTCGGCCGCTCAGCTTCGTAGCGGCCGAACGCTTTCGGGGCTGCCCTGAGCGCGGCCCGGTGCAGCCCGGCGCGGCGCAGCTGCCCGCGGATGGTCCGGTCCGGCACACGCACGCCATGCCGGTGATACAAGATCGAGGAGATCTGCGCCGCCGACCGGCCCGGCAGCTCCAGCCGCAGCGCCGCGGCCTCGGCGAACAGCTCCGGCATCGCCCGCACCTTCCCGGTATCAGACCGGGCCGCGGGCCGCAGCCCGCCCGCCCCGCCGGCCCGCCACGCGCGCAGCCACCGGTCGATCGTGCCGCGCGAGTAGCGGCGCATCGTGCCGTCCGGGTGCGCGTGCTCGCGCGCTGCGATCGCCCGCACCACGCTGCCGCGCTCGCCGGCGCCCAGCCCCGGGTTCGCGGCCTCGGCGATCACCGCCCACCGGTGCAGCGCGATCTCCTGCCGCATCTTCTCATCCATCACACGGGCACCTCCCGTTCCCGGTGCCGTGACGCCCTGCGCGTCACGGGCTCCTGGGAGGCATGAAACGCCGCCCGCCGATCACCAGCCAGGGCGAGATTGCGTTGGCGGCCAGCAGGCTCCCGCCGGTCACCGCGCTGGCGAACCGCCACCGGCCCAGCACGGCCCAGCCCGGCAGCCCGGCCGCGGCCGTGAACGCCGCCGAGATCGCCGCCACAGCTGACCGCAGCGGATCCGGCAGCGGCCGCACCACCTCACCGCCCAGCTCGGCGGCCAGCGCCGAGAAACTCACCGCTAGCCCCGCGGCCCGCGCCGCGAACCGGCGGACCCAGCCACGCGCCGTGGTATACGGCACCCCGGCCGCGGCCGCAGCCGGCCGCACCCCGCACGTCCCGCCCGCGACCTGCCCGATCACCACGCCAGCCGTATCGGCCGCATCCAGCCGCCGGGCCAGCGTGAACGCCGGCAGCAGAGCGTGCGTCACCCCGCAGGCCCGGCACCTGACCCGCCGGATGAAGATCTTCCGCTCCACCCCCTGCTGCCAGCGGACATGCCGCCAGTAACCAGACCAGAACACCACCGGCACCCGGCACGACGGGCACTGCGGCCGCGGCACCTGGACCGCCCGCCCCATCGAGGCGTACGCACCGGCCGCCAGCGGGCACGGCCATACCATGGACATGGCGAATCACCGCCCACAGATCCCTTCTCGCGACAGGCGCCAAACCGGAGCGGGAAGGGATCTCTACCTTGAGTGACAAATCCACCACAATCGTGAACCGCGCCGGGCATCCCCCGCAGCCCACATCACCAAAGAACGCAGCCAGAACCCCGCAGAAGATGCTCAGCCAATCAGGCCGTCAACAGCGGCTATGCGTGCCAGCGTCCCGCGGAGCCCTCACCACCTTCGGTTACCAACTACGCACCTGGGCAGGAACCCGGACTGGGGAACCGTCTGGGGCCCAGGTACTCTCGGGCCGTTTGTCTCAAGCCAGCGCCGATCCACGCCCCGCGTCCTCGGCCTGGTGGCCGGCTGGCGGGCCGGGACCCGGCCGCGCATGGTCCCCGCTC
>CATPAP010000285.1 GCA_955651875.1 Candidatus Dormiibacterota bacterium | reverse complement strand
TGTCTCCACTCAGGGGCAGTGCATGAGCCCCCGATCCATCGCCGTAATCAACGGTTGCAGTCCAGCCACTGCCGCCCGAGTCCGCGAACCAGCCGCTCGCGGTATAGGTCGACTCAAAGACAACTGCCGGCGCCGGCATCGACAGCACCGGTTGGGTGACGGAGCTCGGTACTGGCGTTGGTTGCGGGGAGGTTGGCCTCGGCGGGGGCTGCGGTGAGGTCGACGGTGCCGGCAGGGAGATTGGTCCAGCAGCGGGTGGTGGCGCTCCTGCGGCGGGCAGGCCACCATGCGCCGGCGAACTCGGCGATGTGGACCCCGGGCCTCCGGCACCTCGTGCGGCACCGCCAGACGCGTTGGTGTTGGCGATGGCAGGCGTCGTGTGCGGCTGAGGGACCGCGTCGGGGCTCGGCAGTATCCCCGGCGCGGCCAGTCCCAATGCGGTCGACCCCGACACGATCGCACTGCCCCACTGCAATCCCAGGCCATTTACCCAGGCGAGCAGGGGCAGCTGCGCTATCCAGGATCCGACGCCGACCACTCGCCACAGCCGTCCCACCGAGATGTTGAGGAAGGCCCTCACCACCGCGGGATCGAACTGCTTGCCCGAGCATCGCACCAGCTCCTCGCGGGCAGCGACCACTCCAATCGGTCGGCGGTATGGACGCACGGCCGTCATGACCTCGTATGAGTCCGCCACCCCCACGATCCGACCACTGAGAGAGATGTTCTCCCCGGCCAGAGCCTGGGGATATCCCTTGCCATCCCACCGCTCGTGGTGGTGCTCCACAGCCGCCGCCCATTGGCCCAGCCACGCCCGGAGCGGGCCGATAAGGCGCGCGCCCTCCTCGGGATGCCGCTGGACCTTCTCCCATTCCGTCGCGTTCAGCGCCGCCGGCTTGCAGAGGATCTCGCTGGGAACGAGGAGCTTGCCGATGTCGTGGAGCAGCGATGCCCAGCGCAGGCGCGCCCGATCAGCGGGTGGCAGCTTCATCTCGACGGCGATGAGGTCCGCGAAGACTCGCACTCGCTCCGAGTGGCCGCGGGTCTGCCGATCGTGAACGCTGAGCGCTGCCACGAGCTCGAGCACCGTCTGCATGTAGGCGACTTCCCCGCCCTCGACGCCGTTGTCCCGCGCCTCCTGCAACTGGCGTTGCAGGTCGCGTGGCCGGCCGACACGCCGGGCCACTGCAAAACGCTTCGGCGCCTTGTCAGGGAACAGCAGCGAGAGGTTGAGGAGGGCCGCCAGGGGCAGCAGGCGGCGAGCCGCGCGCTCCACCGCGAGGATCACCAGCAGCATCGCCACGCTGATCGCGGCGAAGAACAGCAGCGTTTGGGGCGCACCGGACGCGCGCGGCAAGAGGCGGCTCAGGGTTGCGGCGGTGGCCAGTCCTGCCGTCGCCGGGGCGGCGACGACACCGACGCGGACGAGCATGCTCAGCACAGGTCGCCGCTGCCATTGGTGGCTTGCCGGGGTGGCGTCGCGGTCAGGTTGCTCGGTCGAGTCCGAGATGGTCGCAGTCCTCAGCGGTGCCCCTGACCGCGTTGGCCGTGCGATGGGCCGGGGCGAAGCCAAAGGAAAGATTGCTCCGTTCTCGGACCCCGGCTGGAGGGGATCGGACGCCTGTTGCGGCGCGGTAACCGGGCCGTGGCAGGGGTGGCGAAGCAGCGGCCTCGGGCACAGCCAGAAGCCGAAGCCGGGCGCACACGCTGGCGGCGCTGGTCGCGCGGACGGCCTTACGCGGCTTCCACGTTGGGGCTGCTGTTGTCGAGGGCGTCAGCTCGCTCTTGCTTGGGTTTGCGGGCCAGCAAGTACGCGACCATGATCGAGGAGGCCAGTCCGGCCTCGATCACGGGCTGATGGAGGTAGACCAGGCCTTGGCCCAGTGATGGAAGGTAGATCCACGCCGCGCCGACCATGTCGGCCTGCTTGGGCACCCAGGGGTCAGGTGCATTGTTGTTGTCGCCCTTCATGACAAAGCCGGTCGTCCCGTTGCCGCCGATGATGCGATGGATCACGATCTTCCCGGCGCCGAGGTCGCCTGCGGGAACGCGGTAGGCGGCCGCGGTGCCGACGGCGTAGTTTGACTCCGCTCTCAGCACCAGAAGGGCCCCGGTACGATACGCGGGCTGCATGGAGGTGCCCTTGATGATGGTCACGGTCAGTGGGCCGGGAAAACCAAGCGGATGAAAGAGCGATGCCAGCCCGAGCAGGGCGCACACCACCGCGACGACACTGAGCACCTTGCGGAGCCGACCGGTGCTCATGGCACGGCCTTGTAGGTGACGGTGAGCTGCGGTGCTTGAGCGAGCGTACCGAGGTCCTTGGCACTGAAGATCGTGGTGACGGTCGCGGCATTCCCCTCCGTCTTGTCCTTGAGAACCCAGCCGAAATTGTTGGCAGGCGTGGTGATCCAGGAGGCCACGTTGGTATCGATCGTCGCGCTGGTGACATCGACGTAGCCGGCCGCCTGGTACGTGCACCCACCGCCGACAGGGCCAATGGTGAACGAGCTGGCCACGGCAGCGGAGAAGGTGGGTTGGTTTGTCCAGGTGATCCCGAGCTCGGTCCAGGTCGCGGTCGCCTTTTGGACGTTGACCGTCCGGCAGGCGCCGCCCGGCAGCGTTGAGGCCCAGAGGCGCAGGTTGCCGGTGATCGCGGTTGCAGACGCGGGAATCGCCGGCACGCACGTGCTGAGAAGAAATTTGACGTAGGTGCGCTGGTTGACCGGGGGGGCTCCGGGACCAGACTGCACTCTCAGGGTGGCGAGCGCGCCGTTATTGGTACCCGGGTTTGCCTGCTCCACGTAGGAATCGATGACGTCGCTCGTGCTTGCGGGATTCCCCGTAATGACGCAGGTCCGATACGGGGTGTAATTGTTTGACGTCAGCGGGATGCTCGCTGCCGCGGCCGGAATCAACGTGAGTCCGATCCCCACGCCAAGGAGAAGAGGAAGATGAAGCGCCGATCGCCAGGCCCTCATGCGATCAGCCAGTCGATCTGCTCGTTTGGCGTGGCGGCAGTGGCGGCCCCGAGCGTCACGGTCACAGCGCACGGGCAACCAGCCCCGGGAACGGCGCTGCTGCCACCGCTGTTGGCCCCGGCGTTATTGTTGAGCGTCAACGACAGCGTCTGGCCTTGACACCCGGCTGGGACCGCCTTCACCGTGACGCTGGTCACGTTCGCGCCGGTGAGGTTCTGGATCACCTCCAAGCCCCCCGCATTGCAGCGGGGAATCGCAGCCCTGCCGGCACCGAGTCCATCCGTGGTGAGACTGATGGAGGCAGCCATCGCGCTCGTGAAGACGACCGGGGCGAAGGCGATCGGAGCCAGTCGCCGCAGCCGTCGACGCAGAGCCGCCCGATTCAACTCGCCGGCTCTCAGTGGGTTGAGAGGACTGCCGCAATACCGGTGATCGACGCCTCGGAAACGGTCGCGAACGTTGCCGTGAAAGTGGTGCCGGCTGCCGGGGTCGTCCCGGTCACCTCGCCAAGGGACGCGCCGGCTGCGCCGTACAGGGTGACCTTGAACGGGAGGCTGTAGCACGGCGCGGTCAGACCGGTGATCGTGACGATACCAGTGGTGTACCCGGGAGTCGCCGCGGTGTACGTGTGCGCGTACTGGGCGTTCATGACCCCGGCTTGACAGGCAGCGACGACTGCGTTCCCCGCGCCCAGGCTGTCGGACGTGAAGTTCAGGCTCGCCGCCAGGGCGAATATCAAGCCGAAGACGGCAACACCGCCGGCCAAGGCTCCTAGCAACCGTTTCACAGGTGATCCTCCATGGTCTCGGACCGCGTGGCATTGGGGCTCACGTCGGCCGATCCGCGGAGATCGTATGTAGCCCATATGGTGGCGCGGTTTTGGGGCAGTTGTTATGTGCCAAGGTCGTCACATCGGCGGTCGTCCGCGCTACAGCGCTCCGGATCGGACCCGGTCAATGTGTCGAGATGACCACGCTCACTCCCGTGACCAGGGCGCTCGAAGCGTTGCCCGCAGCCGGTGGGACCGGGAACGTTACGGTGATGGTCGCGCCACTCCCAGGCGTCGTTCCGGTCACCTCACCGAGGGACGCGTTGGCCGCGCCGGACAGCGTGACCTTATAGGGGAGGTTGTAGCACGGAGCGGTGAGACCGGTGAGGACGACAGACCCGACGTAGTACCCGGGCAGGCTCGATGAATACGTCGACGTATACGTGGCATTCATGACGCCGGCCTGGCAGGACGCGACGACCGCAGTGCCCGCACCCAGGCTGTCAGAGGTGAGGTTGAGGCTGGCCGCCAGGGCAAATATCAACGCAAACACGGCGACACCGCCCCCCAGCGCCGCCAGCAACCGCTTCACAGCTGACCTCCATTCCCTGACGGCTGGCTGGTCACTGGCCAGCGTGAGCCACCGGCGGGGATCGTACGAAGCCGCCTACGACGCGAAGGTCGCGCCGGCGATCTGTGGCAGAGTCGTCACAGCACCTCTGTCCTGCACCCATTCCGCCGCGGACCAATCAGAGCATCCGATGGCGTTTCGGTCAGAGCGGGGGACCTTGAGTGCGGTTAGGCGCACTCGGCGGCGAGTAGTTTCGCGAAGTCGTCAGAGGACACCGGCGGCGAGAATAGGAAACCCTGTGCGCGGTCGCAGCCAAACTGGCGGAGGCCCGCCAGCTGCTCTGCATTCTCGATGCCCTCTGCGACAACGGAGAGGCCCAGAGCATGGGCGAGATCAATCATGGCGCCGACGATTGATGAGCTTCGGTGGTCGATCGAGATGCGTTCGACGAAGGACCGATCGATCTTGAGGAAGTCGAGCGGGAAGCTCTGGAGGTAGGAGAGGGCCGAGAAGCCGGTGCCGAAGTCGTCGAGCCCGATGTGCATACCGAGGCCTCTGAGTTCAGCGAGCGAGGCGACTGCGGAGTGCGAGGTCTGCATCAGCACGTGTTCGGTCACCTCGATGCTCAGGTCGGTCCCTTCCAGGCCCGCGGCGTGGAGGCGACTGGCAAGCCGGGATGCGAACTCTGGGTTGGCCAGCTCGCGTGCGGTGAGATTGACGGCGAGGCGCTTGACGCCGCTGAAAGACGGATTTGCGCGCCACCGCGCCAGTTGGGCCAGCGCGGTGGCCCGTACTCGCTCATCCATCGCCGGCAGCAGCCCTGTCTCCTCGGCGACCACGAGAAAGTGCTGGGGCGAGAACTTGCCGCGTTCCACATCATGGATGCGGAGCAGCGCCTCGGCTTCGACGGTCATGCCGGTGGCCAGGTCCACGATGGGCTGGTACTCCACGACCAAGCGTTCCTCGGCGAGGGCACGCCGCACCAGGCGTTCAGTCTCCAGACGTTCCCTGGCCCGCACTTGAAGTGCCGCACCATAGACCTCGTGACGATTGCGTCCACGGTCCTTGGCGCGATACATCGCCATGTCTGCCTCACGGAGCAAATCAGCCGGCAGGCTGTCACTCTGAGACGCCACCGCGATGCCGATACTGACCGTCGCCACGACCTCTTCGTTGCCGATCCGGTAGGGCGCGCGCAGTCCCGCGACGACGCGATCAGCAAAGGCCGTGAGGTCGGCGGGGTCGCCCAGGCCCTGCACCAACACGACGAACTCGTCACCGCCGAAGCGTGCCACGGTATCGTCTGGGCGTGCCAGGCGCTGGAGCCGCCGCGCAGCCTCGAGCAGCACGCCGTCGCCGACTTGATGGCCGAGGGTGTCGTTGATCACCTTGAAGTGGTCGAGGTCGAGCATGAGCACGCCGAGGAATCCCGGATTCCGCTCGAGGTGCCTGAGACCCTGACTCAACCGGTCCGCGAGCAGGCTGCGGTTGGCGAGCCCGGTCAGCGAGTCGGTCAGCGCCTGGCGTTCGATCGTCGCCTGCGCTTCTCTCCGCTGACCCACGTCACGGAGCAGCGCCTGGGTCTCGAGCATCACACCGATGAGCTGGTCCATGACCGTTTCGCTCTTGCTCTCGATCAAGGCATACGAGCCGTCCTTGCACCGGTAGCGCACGCTGACGGTGCGCCCTTCGACCGCGGTTGCGTTGCTCTGCCGCGTGGCCGCAGCACGCGCCCGATCCTCCGGATGGATCAACGTGGCGAGAGGCTTGCCGATCAACTCCGCGGCCGTGTACCCCAAGCGCGCCAGGCATGAGGTCGATGCGTATCTGAGGATGTCGTCGGCATCGGTGACTGCCACAGCATTCGATGCCTCGTCCAGCGCGGGCTGGGCTCGCGCTGTGAGCACGACATCGTCGCCACCGCTCGCCTCGCGGTCGCTGAGATCTGTCTCCGGCCTGGTGCCCATTGGTGAAATTGCCTAAGGTCGCGCCGGCCGGCCGCATTGACCCCTGGTCGCGGTCGGCGCCTGCTCGACCGGGGCAGGCTGCGACGATGTGTGCCGTCCCCTTAACGGTCAGTACGCAACAGTACGGTTTCATCCATCGCGCACCGACTTGTGACGCGGAGGTCAGATCATGACGGCGATGTATGACATGGCGGCGCGGGCTCGGGGCGGCCAGGGTTTCGGTCAACTCTGTGTGCCCAAGCCGATCGCAGGTACCCTTTGTCGAGTGAGCCCGGTCCAGCGACAGCCTCCGCTGTGAGCCCCGCCACCGCCACGCACCTTTATGGAGCGAGTCCCGAATGCGTCGCCGACCTGCGGCTGCCCGAGGGCGTTCCGTCGGCCTGCGTGGTTCTCCTCCACGGCGGGTACTGGCGTGAGCGCCATCGGCGCGATCTGATGGAACCGCTGGCGATGTTCCTGGCTGGTGAGGGCGTTGCCACGTGGAACGTCGAGTACCGGCGGGTGGGGTGTGGCGGCGGTGTTCCCGAGACGGTCGACGACGTCGCCACCGCCGTGGACTTCGTCGCGCGCTTGCTGCACGAGCGTGGCTGGGGCGGTGTCCCACTCTTGTTGATGGGGCACTCGGCCGGCGGCCACCTCGCGCTGTGCGCGGCCGCGCGTCACCGCCGCAGTGGCACACCGTCGGCACCCCCGGCCGCGGTCATCTCGCTCGGCGGAGTGTGCGACCTCGAGCAGGCAGCGCGCGCCGGACTGAGCAACGGCGCTGCGGTGGAGTTCGTCGGCGGCGAGCCCGACCGGTGGCCGCTGCTGTACGCAGAGGTGTCGCCGCCGCAGCTCCTGCCACTCGGCATCCCATACCTGCTGCTGCACGGGCTCTCCGACGATTCGGTGCCCTGGGACCTCAGTGCCCACTTGCATGAATGTGCCCAGCTCGCGGGGGACTGCGGCGACCTGCTGCTGCTCGAGGGTGTGGGCCACTTCGAGCCGATCGACCCCACGACTCAGCCGTGTCGACGCGCCCTGTCCTGGATCGGGGACTTCCTGTGCGGCAGCTGACCGAGCGCGCGGGTCAGGCAACGGGCGCCGGCGACCGCACCCGCGGCGAAACCGTTGCCGCACAGGGCCACCAGGACACTGCACACTGCGAGCAACCGGTCGGGAGGAAAAACGATGAGCCTCAGGTCAACCGGACGGGCGAGTGGGAAAGCGAGTCCGTCGATCGCGAGTCCACGAACCCTCGCCATCGACGTCGGTGGTACCGGTCTCAAGGCAGTCGTGCTCGATCCGTCGGGCGCGATGACATCGGAACGCGTGCGAGTGCCGACGCCTTATCCATTGACGCCCGAGATCCTGGTCGCGACGCTCGGGACCATGGTCCCCCCACTGGCGGCCTTTGATCGAGTCTCGGTCGGCTTTCCCGGAGTGGTGCGCGACGGCCGCGTGCTGTCGGCACCGGAGTTCGTCAGCGTGGCAGGCCCGGGCACGGCGGTCGACAAGACGCTCGTTGCCGCGTGGCAGGATCACGACCTCGCCGCAGCCATCCGCCGAGCGGTCCACCGGCCGACCAGGGTCGCGAACGACGCCGACTTGCAGGGAGCAGCCGTTGTGAGCGGGAAGGGTGTCGAGCTGGTCATCACACTCGGCACCGGGGTCGGGACCGCTCTGTTCCGGGACGGTCGCCTGGCCCCGCATCTCGAGTTCGCTCATCACCCCTTCCGCAAGGGCCAGACGTACAACGAGCAATTGGGTAACGCGGCCCGCAAGAAACTGTCGAAGAAGAAGTGGAACCGGCGCGTGATGATTGGCGTCGAGACCCTGGATCGTCTTGTCTTCTTCGACCAAGTCTACATCGGTGGGGGCAACTCAAAGCACGTGAGCATCGACCTCGGGCCGAAGTCGTCCCTCGTGGACAACTCTGCCGGCCTCCTGGGTGGAATCAAGCTGTGGGAGCTGCCCGAGACGTGGTAAGCATCTTGCCATCGGGTGAGCAGCTCGACCTGCGTCGCGATGGTCACCATGCGGTGATCGTCGAGGTGTCTGGCGGGGTGCGCTCGTACGAGGTCGAAGGGCGGCGATTGCTCGACGGTTACGGGGCGGACGAGATGTGCGACGGCGCCCGTGGACAGCTTCTCGTGCCATGGCCGAACCGCCTGTGCGACGGGCGCTATGAATTCGACGGTGACATGTTCCAGGTGCCGCTCAGCGAACCCGACAAGTCGAACGCCATCCACGGCTTCCTCCGCTGGGAGAGTTGGCGGGTCGCTGAACGATCCGACGATCGCCTGCTCATGGAGCACACGCTTCATCCGCGTGCCGGCTATCCCTTCGCGGTGCGCATGTCGGTGGAATACCGCGTCGGCACAGACGGCCTCAGCTCGACGGTGACCGCGACCAATGTCGGTGACCGGCGCTGTCCGTACGGAATGGGAGCGCACCCCTATCTACGCGCTGACGCGGACACCGTTGAGCAGTGCTGGCTCGAGGCGCCGGGCAACCGGCGGCTCATCGGGGACGAACGTGGTATCCCGGTGGGCATCGAGGATGTCGCCGACACCCAGTACGATTTCCGCACCAGCCGCCGCATCCTTGACACCGAGCTCGACACCGCCTTCACGGACCTGAGGCGGGAGGCCGACGGACGTGCCTGGATCCGGCTCTGGCGTGGTCGCGAGGAGCAGGGCGTGGGTCTGTGGTTGGACGAGGGCTATCCCTACTACATGCTCTTCACAGGCGACTCGCTACCCGACGCGAAGCGCCGGCGCCGATCGGTTGCCGTCGAGCCGATGACGTGCGCCCCCAACGCGTTCGCCTCCGGAGACGGCTTGATCACCCTCGCACCAGGCGAGAGCACCTCAAGCAGATGGGGGATCACTCCACTTGGTTCACCGTCATGAGCGCTGATCGCGGTGGCGCCTGCCATGCCTCTTCTCCGTCTGCTGGACAGGGCGCTCAGCCGTCACCGGCTGCGTCCGCTGCTCTGGCGATGATCACGCTCGTCACCAGGCTTGGCTCCGGCGACGGCGCGCCATACACTGTCGTCTGCGTTCTGCGACGGTGCCGCATCGAGCACCACCGCAGATCCAGGAGAGCACCGTCATGACAGGATTGCGGCCGCTGGGAAGGGCGGTCAGTCGGCGACTGCGCCGGCTGGATGGCGTGCTCGGCATCGACCACGCCGGACGCAGCGAGTGGTTCTGGGCGATTCCAGCGCTTGTCCTGCTTGGCACTGTGGGTGGCTTCCTCGTGATCGGCCAGATCACCACGGCGCCGCTGACGGTGTCGCTGCCGAATGGCGTCGTGATCGCGCTGGTCATGGCCGGGCTGTCAGTGGCTTGCATGAGCCCGGCCACCGACAACCCACCGGGCGATGGACCACCGGGCGACGACGGCGACGCCCCGGTGCTGGGTTCCCCCGGCGGTCCCTGGATGGTCGTCGCTCACCTAACACCTCACACCGGCGACCGGCTTGCCGATGCTGACGCGCTGTCGTCACGGGGCTCAGGACTGGTGGCGGCGGGCGGCCGCAAGCGCGCAGGGCCCGAGGATGTGGGCCAGGTGACCTGAGTCCCCGAGTGACCTTGGCGAGCGGCTTCGTCGCGCGCATGCGCGAGGTGATC
Source organism: Candidatus Dormiibacterota bacterium (assembly GCA_955651875.1). Taxonomy (GTDB): domain Bacteria; phylum Chloroflexota; class Dormibacteria; order Aeolococcales; family Aeolococcaceae; genus Aeolococcus. The sequence goes on along the minus strand of CATPAP010000285.1, from coordinate 15,943 downwards.
GCGGCGCTGGCCGAGGGGGACGTTGCCAGCTACGGCGAGATCGCCGCGCTGGCAGGACGGCCAGAGGCGCCACGCGCCGTCGGCATGGTGCTCGCCGGGTCCGAAGGGCTCCCCTGGTGGCGGGTGGTGACCGCGCGCGGCCGGTTGGTTCCCGGACAAGAGGCCGAGCAGGCGCGGAGACTCCGCCGCGAGGGCGTCCCCGTGCAGCGCGGCCGCGTCGTGGGATTCCACCGTCCGGCGTCCCTCGGTGCGCCCCGATGACTCGCTGTGCGGTCAGCCCGCGTCACGCGGTGGCGAGATCGACATCGACGACCACCGGGGCGTGGTCGCTCGGCGCCTTGCCCTTGCGCGCCTCGCGGTCGACGTACGCGTCGACGAGGCGCGCGGCGAGCTCGCTGCCGAGCAGGACGAGGTCGATCCGCATCCCCAGTCCGCGGTGGAAGTTTCCCGCCCTGTAGTCCCAGTACGTGAACGGCCGGTCGCCCTTCAGCGCCCGTGCCGGCACATCGACGAGGCCGAGCTCGAGCAGCGCGGCAACCGCGGCCCTCTCCGCCGGCGTGACATGCGTCGACCCGATGAACTCATCAGGATCCCAGACATCCTCATCGGCAGGGGCGACGTTGAAGTCTCCGCACACCACCAGCGACGCCGTCGCGGACGCCTCGGCGGCAAGCACTTGGCGCAGCGCGGCGAGCCAGGCGAGCTTGTAGGCGAAGTGGGGGCTGTCGATGGTGCGCCCGTTGGGGACGTACAGCGACCACACCCTCAGGCCGCCGCAGCTGGCACCAAGGGCACGGGCTTCGGCGTGCGGAAAGCCGGGTTCCCCGGGGAAGCCGCGGCACACGTCCGAGAGTCCGACGCAGGAGACGATGGCGACGCCATTCCACTGTCCGGTCCCGTGTGTGGCGGCGGTGTAGCCGAGGACTTCGAGTTCGGCATGCGGGAACGCCTCGTCCGCGACCTTGGTCTCCTGCAGGCAGACGATGTCGGGACGCGTTGCCGCCAGCCAGTCGACGACGCGCGGAAGCCGTGCGGTCAGCGAGTTGACGTTCCAGGTGGCGAGCCTCATGTCCGGTGGATTCTCGCATTGCCCAGCGCCGTCACCCCAGGGCGGGCTCTTCGATTCGTTATAACCGGGCGAGATGACTGCCGAATCCGCCGTGGCCGCCAATCCACACATCCTGCTGGTGCTGGCGAGCACCCGCGAGGGCCGGTTCGGCGAGACGGTGGCTCGCTGGATCGGTGCTGTCCTCGAACAACGAGCTGACCTGACCTTCGAGCTCGCCGACCTGCGCGACTTCGACCTCCCCTACTACAACCAGCCGGTGCCCGCCTCGATGCTCACGCCCGAACAGCAGCCCCAGCCGTGGACGTCGACGGTGGGGCGCAGTGACGGGTTCGTGATCGTGTCGCCCGAGTACAACCACGGGTATCCCGCCCCCCTGAAAAGTGCCCTCGACTGCGTCTACCACGAGTGGAACCGCAAGCCCGTCGCGTTTGTGAGCTACGGAGGGTGGTCGGGCGGCACGCGCGCGGTGGAACAGCTGCGCCAGGTGGCCGTGGAGCTGCAGATGGCACCGGTCCGGAGCGGAGTCGTTCTGCAGTTCGCGCGACGTCTCTTCGACGACGGCCGGCTGAACGAGCCCGAGCGCTACCTCGCCGCGGCCGGTGCCATGCTCGATGACCTGGCCTGGTGGGCGACCGCGCTCAAGCGGGCTCGAGAGGCAACGAATTAGCAAAGGGGAAGCGGTGAGAGCCAGTCCGACGGTGGGCCTCACCTGGACGACGGATGTCGTCGGGCGGGCCGCCAACCCCGGCGAGAACGCCCTGCGATACCTGAGCCTGTTGAGCCGGGCCGGGATCGTCCCCGCCCTCATCGTGCCGGGGACAAGCACCGCCCTGCTCGCCCGCCTCGACGGAGTGCTCCTGCCAGGTGGTACAGACATCTCGCCGTCGCTGTACGGCCAAGAGCCAGCGCCGGAGCTCGAAACCGTGGACGACGAGCTCGACACGCTCGAGCTCGACGTCGTCACCGCGGCACGAGCCCGCAACCTCCCGATCCTCGGCATCTGCAGAGGGCAACAGCTGATCAACGTGGCACTCGGCGGCACGCTGCACCAGCACATCGTCCACCCGCAATGGGGTGACAACCCGTCAGTGACGATTCACGACGTGCAGATCATCGCGGGCACGTACCTGCATCGCACACTCGGGGTCGACGTCACCGCGGTCAACAGCGGGCACCACCAGGCGGTGGACAGGCTGGCGCCGCCGCTGCGACACGCCGCGGTCAGCACCGATGGTCACGTCGAGGCGGTTGAGGCTCCCGAGCTGCTGGTGATGGCGGTGCAGTGGCACCCGGAGGAGATGCCCGACGCGCCGACCTCGCGCCGCCTCATCGAGGGCTTCGCGGAGTGGATCACCGGCTGAACCTGGAGCTGTCGGCTAACCGCGCAGGATGCCCTGGAGCTTCATCGCCAGGCCCATGTCGCCCTGGATCTTCAACTTGCCGCTCATGAAGGCGGCGGTGCCGTCGAGCTTGCCGGTGGCGAGGTCGACAAAGTCACTGTCGCTCATCGAGATGGTGACACCCGGATTGTCCGGCGCGCCCGGGCCGGCTTCGCCCTTGCCGTCCTTGATGACGATGTGATGCGCGCCGCCGCCATCGCCGCTGAGGTCGAACGCGAACGCCGCGTTCATGCCCGCAGTCTTTGATGGGTTCGACTCGAGACGGCTGTTGATCTCGGAGAAGATCTCGCTGGGAGTGGCCATAGGCGTCCTCCGGTTATGGGCGGTCGAAACGGCCGAGGTTGGCCCTTGCGAGTGTAGATCCGACGTCACCGCCCCGGCCATGCCACAGGGGCGATCCGCCGCGGATGCGCCATGATCTCATCGTGACCCAGGCTGCCTCCGCCGCAATGCCGGCTGCCCAAACGGCCAGCGCGAGCGCGATCACCGTCAGCGGACTGGTGAAACGCTACGGCGCAGTGACCGCCGTCGCCGGCATTGACCTCGATGTCGCGCGCGGCGAGATCTTCGGGTTCCTCGGGCCCAACGGCGCCGGCAAATCGACGACCATCGCGATCCTCTGCACGCTCGTCAAGGCGACCGAGGGACGGGCGACCGTCGCGGGGATCGACGTGACCCGCCATCCCGACGAGGTGCGCTCGCGCATCGGGCTCGTCTTCCAGGACCCGTCGCTCGACAACCAGCTCACCGCCCGCGAGAACCTGACGTTCCACGCGATGGTGTACGGCGTGGCGCGCAACCGGCGGCGCGAGCGCATCAATGCGGCGCTCGCCATGGTCGACCTCAGCGACCGCGCCGACGCTCCGGTCATGACCTTCTCGGGCGGCATGAAGCGCCGCCTCGAGGTGGCGCGCGGCATCCTGCACGCCCCCGAGGTGCTCTTCCTCGACGAGCCCACGCAGGGGCTGGACCCGCAGACCCGCGCGCGGCTGTGGGATCACCTCAGGGACATCCGGGCCAATACCGGGCTCACCATCTTCATGACCACGCACTACATGGAAGAGGCCGAGTGGTGCGACCGCATCGCCATCATCGACCAGGGCACCATCGTCGCCCTCGGCACGCCCGAGGAACTGAAGTCGCAGGTCGGTGGGGACGTCGTGGTGGTGCAGACGGACGACAACGCGCGCGCGGCGGGTGAGATCGCCGACCTTCTCGGCGCCACAGCGGTCACCGACGGCGACTCGCTGCGCATCGAGGTTCCCAACGGCGCCGCGTTCATCCCGCGGCTCATCACCACGCTGTCCGTCGGGGTGGGGAACGTGGCGGTGCGACGTCCCTCCCTCGACGACGTGTTCCTCAAGCTGACCGGCCGGGCCATCCGTGAGGGTGACGCCGACGCTCGCCAGGCCGTCATGCGTGCCTTCGCGGCCCGCAGGCGTTAGACACGATGGCCATCGAGACGCCGGAGCGTGTCACCGAGAGGTCGGAGGTGAGGTTGGCGCCTGCTGCTCCGGTGCACGTGCGCGTGTCGATGGCGCAGGCGGTGTACATCATCTGGTACCGCGACGTGCTGCGTTTCTGGCGCGACCGCACGCGCCTGTTCGCGTCGCTCGCCCAGCCGCTGCTCTACTTGATCATCTTCGGCGTCGGGCTCAGCTCGTCCCTCGCCAAGGGCTCCTTCGGCGGCAGCGGCGTGCCCAAATCTTTCAACTACACGCAATTCGTGTATCCCGGCATCCTCGGCATGGCCGTGCTCTTCACAGCGATCTTCAGTGCCATGTCGGTGGTGTGGGATCGCGAGTTCGGCTTCCTGCGCGAGATCCTCGTGGCCCCGATCAGCCGCTCAGCGGTGGCGCTGGGCAAGGCGCTTGGCGGCGCCACCCAGGCAACGTTCCAGGGCATGATCATGCTCGTGTTCGCACCGTTCGTCGGCGTGCATCTGACGGTGCTCGCCGTTCTCGAACTGGTCGGCCTGCTGTTCGTCCTCGCCTTCTCGCTCACCTGCTTCGGGGTGGCGCTCTCGGCGCGGATGCGCACCATGCAGGGATTCCAGGTGGTGATGAACTTCCTGATGATGCCGATGTTCTTCCTGTCCGGCGCGCTCTTCCCGCTCTCCGGGCTTCCGGCCTGGATGACGGTGCTCACCCGCTTCGACCCGGTCGCGTACGGCATCGCACCCATCCGCTCGGCCGTCCTCGGCGCCGCCGGCCTTCCTCAGGGACTCGTCGACCACTTCAGCTCCGTGACCATCGGCAACTACGTGGTGCCGATCTGGCTCGACATCGTCATCCTGCTCGCCTTCGGCGCGGTGATGCTCGGCATCGCGATGCGTTCGTTCAGGCACCGCGACTAGCGCGGTACCAACGTGCGGTCATCGCCGCGAGATGCGCGTGTACAGCTCCTCGTGCGCGCTGACGGCGGCGGCGAGGCTCAGGGAAGCCTCGGCATGACGCCTGCAGGCACGGCGATCGAGCCTGGATACGGGGCCAATCGCCTCGGCGCCTGCGCGCGTGTCCTGCGGGTCGACGAGATGACCGGTGACCCCGTCGCGCACCACCTCGAGAAGGCCTCCGCGTGCGGAGGCAACGACGGGCGTGCCGGCCGCCTGAGCCTCGGCGGCAACCATCCCGAACGGCTCGTCCCATTGCGACAGGCAGACGGCGACAGCGGCCTCACCGAGGGCCTTCCACAGCGCGGCGCGGACCAGGGGCGGGCGGAAGCGCACCTGCGCGTCGTCGCGCCAGCGATCGCGCACGCCCCACTCATAGCCGGCGTCGTACGGCGTGCCGTACACGTCGACGGAGATCGCGGCCGCGCGCGCTGCCGCGATGCCCTCGTCGATGCCCTTCTCCGCGCTGAACCGCGCCGCGATGATGGCTGACGTGCGCGGTTGTGGAGCAAACGGGATGTCCTCGATGGGGACGCCGTTGCGCAGCACGGCATCGATGGTGGTGAGCGGACGCCACGCGGCTGCCTGCGCCTGCGAGACCGCCGCACACCACACCGTCCCAGATCGCCGCGCCTCGTCGAGCGCGGCGGCGAGGACTGGGCTCGGGGGCAGATGCAGCGTGTGCAGGACCCGGATGGCCCTGGCCGACGCCACGGTGATCGCGGGCGCATCGAACCCGTGGTTGTGGACGGTGTCGTACCGCCTGCCCGCCACGTCGTCGTACACGGCTTGGTACGTCGCCACCATCGCCGCCGACGCCGCCCTCTCTGCGCCCGGACGTACAACGTCGCCGGCGAGTGCGTCACTGTCGACATCGACGATTGCAATGGCGACGCCGTCGATGGCCGAGCCCCGGGCGGCATAGACCACGACATCGTGGCCGCGTCGGGTCAGCTCACCGGCGAGGTCGGAGACGACCGCCTGAGCGCCTCCGAGGTTGGGTTCGCGTATCGGGCTAACGAGCGGGGCGATCAGCGCGATGCGCACGCCGGCTCCCGGGGTCCGCACGGCGCGGTATTCACGCGACGCGCTTCCAGCAGAGGTCACGCGGCGCGTTCAGCCCCAGGGTGGCGAAGTCCATGAAGCGCGACCCCATCTGCTTGACAGCGCCCACGGCGTCCGGGTAGAAGATGTGTGCCAGCGCAACGGCGTCGGCGGCGGACGGGTACTCAACCAGCATCGGGCCCTCGAAGACGACATGCTCATAGCCGTGCTCCCCGAGCCAGCCCACGTCTGTCGGCCACACCAACACGACGAGGCCGCCCGGGGCACATGCGTCCTCCATCACGCCCAGGCTGTGGTCGGGGTCGGGCACCGCCCGCGCGATGAAGGCCGAGCAGCTGATCACCATGTGGTGTGCGGGTGTGGCGGGGAGTTCGTCGAAGAAGCCTCGCACCACCTCGACGTTGCCTGCACCGGCGGCGGCCAGCCGCTCGCGGAGGATCCTCTGTAGCGGCAGGGCAGGTTCGACCGCGGTGACGTGGGCGGCGCGGGCGGAGAGGTCGAGCGTCAGCCGGCCCGTGCCGGCCCCGACCTCGAGGACGTCGCCGCATCGCCGCGGCAGCCAGTCGAGGATCCCCTCGTGGAGCCGCTCGCCGGCGACCAGGCGCGCGTACAGCTCGGGCTCGAGCCGGTAGAGGAGCTCCCAGGGCAGCGCCTCCGCGTCGCGAGGCTCACCGCGGCTGTCCAGGAAGCGCCGGCGCTCCTCGCGATCGAAGACCCGCGCGGCATCCGGCGCGTAGCGGTGGCGCAGGGGCCCGCGACGACACATGGCGGCGCGAGTGTATCGAGGCGCGCGAGCGGTGCCTCACCGTATACGAAAGGGGCCGGTGCCCGTGCACCGACCCCTTCCTGAGTTCTGTGAACGAACTGGCTAGATTCTGCGGCGGCGGGGAAGCATCAGGCTGACGAGCAGGCTGCCCAGGCCACCGAGGAGCAGGAAGACGCCAATGGTCATGCTGTTGAGAATCGAGGCGGCACCGGTGCTCGGAGTGGCGGCGCCGATGCCCAGGACGCCCCCCGGGGTGGTGGTGATGCCCTGGACGCCCTCACCGCCGGTGACGATGACCGCCTCAGCGGTGCAGCCGCTGGCCACGCTGCTGTTGTCGGCGTCACCGCTGTAGGTGGCGATCCACCGGTACGTGCCGGATCCGCCCGCCGCGCCCGTCGTGTACGAGCCACTGTTCGCCTTGCCGCCACTCAGCGTCTCAGCCGGCGAGGTGTACACGGGACTACCGCTGCAGGTGGGACTGCTCGGCGGGAACAGGGTGAAGGTCACCGTGCCGGTCGGGCTGAAGCCGCCGGAGACGGTTGCGGTGTCGCTGAGGGCGACGCCGAGGTTGCCGCCCGCGGACTGCGACGTCGCGATCGTGGGAGCGGCATTGGAGATCACAACCCCTTCGTCGGCACAGTTGCTTCTGACGGGGTTGTACGTCTCACCGCCGTCACCGCTGTAGGCGGCGACCCAGTGGTAGGTCCCCGTCGCGGTCGTGGTGTAGCTGGGACCCGTCGCGGTGCTGACATGGGGCGCCGTGGCCACCAGGGTCACCGGCGAGGACGTGAAGACTGGAGCCGTTCCGTCGCTGTTGCAATTCGGGTTGCTCGGCGCGAACAGCTTGAAGATCACCGTTCCAGTTGGGCTGGATCCGCTGCCGGTGACGGTGGCGACATCGCTGATCGACGTGCCCACTAGGCCCGGAGTGCCGACTGGGGTCGTGGCGATGGCGGGTGTGGTGGTGCAGTCGCTCGCGGGCTCGATGTCCGCGCTGGTGGTGAACACGGCCGGCAACACCCGTACCTTCCCAGCGTTGTCGACCGAGTTGTAGATGTGCAGCGTGAAGGTACCGGTCGCCGGTGCGGCGCCGCTCGCGCTCCAGATCTGAACGGGGCCGGGGTTCTTGGTGGTGTCGATGCTCAGGCCAGTGAGCCCGGCGGTCAGGCTGCTTGGAGTGACCACGACGTCGACGATCTTGTCAATGGTCACGTTGTTGTTGAGCGAGACCGCGGCCGACCAGGTCGTGCAGGTCTCCGATGCCGTCACGGTTCCGGTGTTCGCGAAGGCGGTCACCAAAGAGGCGGCCCCGCCCACGAAAATGGCTCCGCCGACAGCGATCGTGCCGACGGCCCCGATGCGCAACCGGCGCCCGATGTTGTCCCCGCGGCTGCCCGATCTGGGCTGCCTCCCTCTGGTCTCCATGTCCGACCTCCGTTGGCCCTAAGCGGGGTGAATGCCCCAAACGCTTCTACTGGGTCACACTGTAACAGATGGTCAACAGTCTGGCTACCTTGCGGTTTTCGACGTTTGATGTGATGTAAGGGGATCGACCGCTGCGGCACGTTCGCTCAGTCCCAGCTGGCCGACAATCCCCCGTGCCGCCGTTGGGCCGCCTCTGGGACGGGGCCACGGAGTGTCCTGGACGGGGTTGGGGACCGGCGGCACGCCGCCGATCCCCGTCCGGCTGGGTCAGCCGGCCGCGCGCACGCGGTTGGCTCGTGGACCCTTGTCGCTCTTCTCGACCTCGAAGGTCACGGCCTCGCCACCGGCGAGGCTGTCGAAGTTCAGGGATGGGTCGAGGCCGCTGCGATGGAAGAAGTACTCCTCTCCATCCTCGGCGGCGATAAAGCCGAATCCGCGGTCCGACTGGACCTTCTTGATTGTCCCGTTGGTGGACATATCGTGTCTCCTGCCCTCTCGACTCTTCAACGACCCTGTCTGCACGGTGGTCAGATTCACCGATGGGACGACCGCTGTCTTCAAGCCGAATGTATCGCTGAAGAACGTCACCTACGTATCGGCGCCAGTGCATGACGAGATTTTTGCTCGTTGCAACCCAGCCAAGGGCGACGTTCTCTACATCAAGGATGGCGCGACGACTGGGGTCGTTACCGTGAACGATCTCGACGAGCCGTTCAGTATGTTGTCGAGCGTCGCCCTACTCAAAGTGCCCGCAGGTCTATACAACCGCCTCCTTGTCGCCTTTCTCCGATCCCCATTCTTGTACGACCAGATGCGCGGGTTCATGAAGGGCGCAGCACTCCCCCGCGTGACCTTACGCGGATGGCCCCCGCGCTGCTGCCACTACCGCCGCTAGCTGAGCCTTCGACGTCGGAGAGCACCTTCTCCGGAAACCCAGGCGGCAGGCCAGTCGCATTGGAGGGGCGGTAGTAGTGACCGATCACACCCTCGTTATCGACGCTGCGGCGGGCGCTGGCGCCGGTGGCTTTGTTCAAGCGCCAGATCGCCGGATTCTTGTCCTCTGGCTTCTCGGCAAAGCGTCTGAGCAGAAAGCGAGGAACGTAATGATGCCGTTTCGGGTCGGAGGTCACGAGCGCACCGCTGTGCCGCTCGCCCGTCGGGGTTGACGGACGTGGATCACGAGGACGCACCCTCGCCCGTCAAGAGGTCGGCCCAGCGCCGAAGGAGGCTATGCACCTCAGTGGGGCTGGCTCCGAGCTGACGACTCCGCAGGGCAATGCGGAGCAGCCCAGCGCCCACCCTGGCGAGGTCGCTCTCGTCGTCGTTGAGGAGCGTCGCCTCAGCGGCGGCGATGAGGTCCGGAAACGCCTCCTCGTCCACCGCCGCGATCTCGGCAGCGCGTTGTGCGAAGAGGTCGCGAGGGCTCGAGTCCAACCCGCTGAACCTGATGTTACGCGGGAGAGCCATGGTCACCCTTCAGCCTCAGCCTGTAATCCCTCATCACAGCGAGGTGAGCGGGTTCCTCCGACTGCACGTGCTCCAGTTCGACCCTCAACCGGCGACGATCGCCGGCCGAGGAGCCGTGCGCCGCTTCCGCCGCGCGGATCACCGCCAGCAACTGCCCGCTCAGGCGAGCGGACCGGAAGGGCCCGGTCAATGACCGTGGCTCACATGAACAGGCTCGCCGCGTCAGTCGAGCTCCGGAAGGGCGCGCCTTCGTCGCGGTGCGCCTCGTACCGCCGGTGGTGCCGCGGCAGTGTCGCGTCGGTGGCGCCGCGCCGCGTAGGCAACCGGGTTCATCGCGAGGGGGCCGGCGAGCGTCGCCGGCACCTTCGTGCTGTCGACGGAAGGTCGCTCCACCGCGTGTCCTAGCGCGGGTGACGTCGCCGGAGCGTTCTTCCTCCGCCGCCGCCCGCGGACAGCTCGCGGTCTGACCCAACCCCGCGGCGTCATGGCCACGTTGGCTTAGGCTGCTGCGCGACACACCGGCCTGGCGTCGCGCAGTCCTCCCGCCTCTGCATGCGCCCTGGTCCCGGTGCGCGTCGCGGGCACTGGCCCGCCCGCGCCGCAGGCCCTGTCCATTCCCTCCTGGCTCGCGCCTGACCCATCACACACAGTTCCACCAGACAGGTGCGTGTATGTATTGAACGACGGGCGCACCACACTCGGTACCGCGGTTCAGGCCACCCGCCATGTCAAGAAACCGCCGGAACCGCGCCGCAAGGTGTCAAGGGTGTACCGGAACTCCGGTGTCGCCTTTTGACCGGACCTACACGGGCCGCTGTTCGAATTGCGTGTTCATGTCGTGTCCACGAGTTGTTCATGAACTGACTCGGCACGAACCGCCCAGCTCCCGCAACAGCGCCGTGCGCTTGCGCCAGACGGCGCATACTGGCTCGGACGGCCCGTGCGGACCTTCACCTGGAGTTTGCCATTTCATGTGGGGCAATCTCGCTCACGCCTTCGTGACGCTTGGGATGATCGTGATCCTCCCCGCCGCCGCAGGTGCCGTTGCTGCACTCATCTGGCTTGCCGGCCTATCAATGGGTGGCTTCCGTCGACGGAGAGCGCTTCCCCCCGCGGCACTTCCGCGTCAGCCGCATGACCGCGCTAATCCCGCAGCCGGAAGGCTGAGGCACGGCCGAGGCACCCCATTGGACTTTCGGGCGCGGTGATGCACTGGCTATCGCTTCGCTAGCCTGCCGCCGTCATCGTGACACCCTACTTGACACCTTACGGGGCGATTTCCGGCGGTCAGCAGCGGGCGCTAGCCATGTGCGATCGTCTGAATTCGAATACAGAACGGCCGTGCGCGGGCCCAGGCGAACGCCGGAAGCTCGGCCTCAACAACCGCCGGGGCCAACCCCGTGAGGGTTCGACTCCCTCCCCCGGCACCGCCACATCGTATTCTGCAACCCTTGCAAGCAGCCCAGGAGCCTCGTCCGATTGGAGGCCTGATCGATCGTCCAGGTGTCCTCCCTTTTGGAGTCCACTCGGGTGACGAGGATGGCGCGATGAAGCAAGACTCGGCCCCGCTGGCGATCGCCTTTGATGTCGATGAGACCCTCGTGAGCACTGGCGGCGCCGGCGCGAGGTCTTGGGGGCGTGGCTTCGACAAGCTGTGGGGAGTTGCCGCAGACATCAGCAAGTTCACCAAGGGCGGGATGACCGATCCCGAGGTGGGGCGAATCACGTTCCGCGGCGTCATGGGGCGCGAGCCGTCGCCCGAGGAGCTGGCCCTGCTGATGAGCGAGTACCTCGAGTTCTTGCCGCAGGAGGTCGCCAGCTCACCCGGGTATCACGTGCTCCCAGGGGTCGACAACCTGCTGCTGCGGCTGATCGAAACAGGCGTCTTGGTCGGCATCACGTCGGGAGCGGTTGAAGCGGCGACCCACATCAAGCTCGCCCGTGCCGGCCTCAATCAGTATTTTTCATTTGGGGGATTCGGCTCGGACTCCCGCGACCGCGGCGAGCTCACGCGCATCGCCATTCGCCGCGCCAGTGTCGTGCATGGATCGCCGCTCGATCCGTTGCGGATCTGTGTCGTCGGCGACACGCCGATGGATATCGCCGCGGCACACGCAGCGGACGCGGTCGGTATCGGCGTCGCGACGGGGAAGTACAAGGTCGACGAACTCAAGCAGGCCGGCGCGGATTACGTCCTCGCTGACCTGACCGACCCCTTCCCGGGGCTGGTCATCCGTACACTGGCGGGCGATCATGACCGCGACGGCACTCTCCATGAACGAGCTCCACATCAGTGATGGCGCTACGTCGATTCGGTGCCTGACGATCGGGCAGGGCCGGCCGCTGCTCCTGTGCCACGGGTTTCTGAGCTCGGCGGAGGAGTTCGGCGGCCGGTTCAGCGAATTGGCCACGTTCCGCCGGCTGATCATTCCCGACCTGCCTGGCAACGGGGAGTCCGCTCCGCTGTCCGGCCGGCACACCGTGGAGGCCATGGCGACGGCGCTCGAATCGCTGCTCAACCGTCTCGAGATCGAAGAGCTCGACGTTGCCGGCCTGTGCCTGGGCGCGTCGGTCGCGTGCGCCCTGGTGGAGCGCTGCGGCGAGCGCGTGGACCGCCTGGTCCTGCACACACCGCTGCTTGCTCCCGCTCTGATCCGCCGCTTCTACCGCGAGCAGGTGCGCGTGCTGACACTGCCGCCGCTGTGGCAGGTCGTCGTTGCGCTCAGCCGCAACCGGCCGGTGAGCGACCTGTACAAGCGCTACGTCATCGCGGAGGGCGACGTCGACCGGCAAACATCACAGGCCAATTTCGATAACCAGCGCCGTGCTTATCCGCCCGCCGCGCGCGAGTGGTTGCGGGACGGATCGCGCTACGACGGGTTGCGCGCGCTGCTCGAGCGCGACGGACAGACGCTGGTGATCGTCGCCGAGCAGGATCACATGGTCGACGTGCAGCGGCTCCGGCGGCTGATCGCCGGTCGCTCCAACATCCGCATGTTCGTGGACAGCGAACAGGGCCATGGCTGGAACAGCGCCGCCGTACACCGCCAGCTTGGGGTGATGCGGGAATTCTTGGCGGAGAGCGCGTGAGAATCGGACCTCAGCCATTGGCGGGCGCGGCTTCCAACGCACCCTGCGTGAACTCCGGTCGCCCCTCGCCGATCAGGGTTGCGCGCTGCACGTAGGCGCTCAGAGCGTTGACGAGGGGGACGGTGGAGGCGCGCGTGCAGAAGACGCGCAGCAGTTCCGGCGAGCAGACCAGGATCGCCAGGCAGAGGGCACGCGAGATGGCGACGTTCATCCGGTTGCGCGAGTAGAGGAAATCCATGCCCCGTGGTACGTCCTCAGCGAAGGACGTCGCCATCGAGTAGATGACCACCACAGCCTCCTGTCCCTGGAAGCGGTCCACCGTGCCAACCGCCACCGCCTCAGGAAGTTGCCGGCGCAGGGCGGCCACGTGAGCCTTGTAGGGCGCGACCACGACGATGTCGGCGGCGGTCAGCATCCGCTGGTCGCCGCGGCGGTCCGTCCAGTCGCGGCCGATCAGCCGCGAGACGAGGCTCGCGACCTCCGCGGCCTCCTGCTCCGAGGCGGAGCGGTTGCCCGTGTGTACGACCGGTGACCAGCGCAGGCCGGCACCGGACAGCTCGTCCTCCCCGTGCACACGCTGGCGCAGGTTGTCGGATGCGGGCAGCAACCGCGAGTCATAGAAGATGTCCGAGATGTAGGAGCAGACATCGGGATGCATCCGCCAGGTGAGGTCGAGGAACAGGCCGCGATCCGGCGCGATCGTCTCAGCATCCTCGAGAACGTGTCCCAACCCTGACGCCTCCGCTCCGGGTGGGTGTGAGCCAGCCGACGGCTGCGCGAGCTGCTGGGGATCGCCGAGCAGAACGACGTTGCGCGCGCAGCCCCCGATGGCCATGACGTAGGCGAGCGACAGCTGCCCGGCCTCGTCGACGAACAGTGTGTCGAACCTGCTCGCCATGTCCAAGCGTGCCAGCAACCACGCCGTGCCGGCCACCACGTCGACCGTTCCCTCCTCGCGCGCAGCGACGATCGGAGCGCTCGAGCCGACGCATCGCACCTGCGGGTCGTCGCAGCCGCGCTCGTCGTCGCTCTTCTGCAGCACACGGATGCTGACGCCCCGGTTGCGCGCCTCGTCGCACACCCGACTGAGCAGGTGCGTGATCGCGCGGTGGGACAGAGCGGTGACCGCGACCGGTCTGGGGGGCGTCGCGGTGACAAGATCGAGGATGGCAGCGGCGCCGGTGTAGGTCTTGCCGGAGCCCGGCGGCCCCTGCACGGGGATGCACGTGCTGTCGGCGTCACGGATCGACCGTCGGGCGGCGCTGACCACATCCTCACCATCACGTCGCAGCGCCTCACCGTCGCGGACTCCTGCGATGCGAGGCCGGTGGCGTAACAGGAGGTCGCGGATTGCGCGGAAGCTGCCGGGTGAATCGATACCGTGGTCGCGAACCCACTCTCCGACGCGCAGAAGCGCAGCGCGAAGGACGGCGGCGTCGGGCTGGCCGCGCGCGATCACCGCCGTCGGCATCGGCTCGAGCAGCTCCGTGCACTTGAGCACGAGGATGCCCCGTGTCGTGTCGATGTCGTGGATGGAACCGGCCCTTCGGGTGGCCCAGCCGCCCGTGGCGTCATCGTGTGTCCGCGGATCTTCGACGTTGTCCCCTACCTTGATCTTGGTCTCCTGCACAGGGAAGCTGAACCGGTACAACCGTGACTTCTTGTGGATGCCGCCATCGCCCTGGAAAACCAAGCCGCCGATGGACGAGCCGTCCTCGATGAGTTCCTCATCGGACGCGTCCCTGCGCGCGAAATACTCCCACCATCCCGGTTTGGCGTCGCGCCTGTGCCAGTCAAGGAGAGCGGCGAGCAATGAGAGGGCGTGCTGCTCAGCAGTCTGCCGCTGCGGATCGATGGGGATGCCCGCGGTGAGCTCGGCAGCGAGTCGGTCCGCCTCCGCAGTCCCTGCCGCCACCGCGTCCGGCGCGGCACCATCGACCAGCGGAGGTCGCGACAGCGGCCCAATCCGCTGCTCGAGCTCCGCGCGCCGCGTCTCCAGCCACCCGCGCAGCCCGACAAGAGAGCGACAGTCGTCCTCGTTGTAGCGGCGGATCGGCTCGAGGATGGCGTCGCGCCTCTCGTCGAGCCATAGCTCGTATTGCACGATGCTGGTGCCTGCGTCGGTGATCTCCGAAGCCCGCGACGCCATGTAGAGCGGCTCGAGCTTCTTGATCGAGTACGACTCCACGCCGATGCGGACGCCCTGCTTGACGGCGCGGTAGAGATCGACGAAGACGCCCGCACGGAGCAGGGCGTCAACCTCGTCTTCGCGTGTGGCGTAGCGGCCCATCAGCTTTTTCATCGCCGCGGGTTCATACGCCGCGTAGTGGTACACGTGCATGCCCGGGTCGCTTGTCTGCCTGTCGATCACCGTGTCGATGAATGCCTCGAATGCTGCCCTCTCGGCGGCGGGGTCGTGCGCCCACAGGGTCCGGAATGGCGCTCCGACCCCTTCCCCCTCGACCCAGCCGAAGAGGTACTCGCGGCCCGCGGTCCCGACGAACTGGTCGCCCTCCATGTCGAAGAAGATGTCGCCCGGCGACGGCGCGGGAAGCGCGGCGAGGCCACGGTGGGGAGCATCGGGCTCGGGGTCGACGAGAGCCCAAGCGATGGCACCGCCCCGAACGGTCTGCAGCTGGAGGGCGGCCTGCTTGCGGAGCCCCGACAGCGCGGCATCGCGGACCTGCGGAACCTCCGTGCCGGCCGGGATCGCAGCGAGCGCCGTCCGCGTGCAGACTCCCGCGGCGACAAGGCTGCTGCGCTGGTCACGGCGGATGCCGGCGACCAGGGAGAGATGGTCGGCTCGCCGCCACTCGCCGCTGCAGCGGTCCTTCCAGACGCAGTAGTCGCACATCTCGACCGGGTCGGGCGAGGTGGCGACCAGGCCCGCCTCAACGGCTGCCTCGAACCGCGGGCGCACCGCCTCGAGGTACGACGACACGTCGGCGTAGAGAAATGAGTCGACGGTGTCATCGCCGAGCACGACGTGCAGCGACCGCGGCGCCAGTCGCTGCAGGCGCGCCAGCTGCCTCGAGTAGTCGCCGAGCTGCAGGAGTGTGCCCGCCTTGGTGCGGCGAGCCAGCTTGGTGTCGTGGGCCTCGTAGCTCCAGTCGCCGAGCCCGCTGGGCGTGCCCACGCGGCGCAGGAAATCGGCGTGGCCGCGCCAGCGACCGTCGAAGAAGCTGGCCTGGTAGACGACGTCGACGCCGTCGCGCATCGCGGCGAGCGTCTTCGCCTCGGCGGCGCGCAAACCGGCGATGGTGGAGGCC
>CATPAP010000284.1 GCA_955651875.1 Candidatus Dormiibacterota bacterium | reverse complement strand
GTGTAGGATAGGTGTTGGCGGGAGGGCAGCCTGTTGGTCGAAAGACCCACATGTAGCCGCCCGGAGGCGTGGTCGAATCAAAACCAACGACAATGTCTAACTGTCCTCTCCCCTCCAGATCGGCGAGAGAGGGGGTTTCCCATCCCGTATCCCAAATCTTTATGGGAAACCCGCGCAACATTTGGCCGTGCAAACCCCATGCATACAGGTGGTGATCCCACGAAGCCGCCAAGAGCTCTTGGTTCCCATCATTGAAAAGGTCGCCGACCGAGGCGGCGCCAAAGAAGCCCCCTCTGGTGTTGTAGTTTGCATATTGCGAGCTCTGTGGCCATCCGCTTACCAGACCACCGTCACCATGCCAGACATATACTCTGCCCGACTCTGAGGTGGCAATGATTTCGTGCCGACCATCATGAAAAAGGTCGGCCAGGGTCACATTTGAATGAATCGCGCCTCCGGTGTACTGGGGCCAGCCGGGCAACACGTTTCCTGTGCTGGCGTCTAGAGCTCGGACGCTTCCGTCTGGCAGTCCAACGACAACCTCTTTGCGCCCATCTCCAAAAAGATCGCCCACGGTAGCTCCGGCATAAGGTTGGGAAGAGACGGGCGACGGGCCCGAAGATCCAGGTCCTTCACCGACCGTGGTACTCCAACTTAGGGGCAGTGCATTTGTTGCATGCGCCGTCTTAGAGGGCAGGGTGAGGGAGGCAACGGCGGTGGCTAAGAGAATCGCGAGCGTTACCTGGGCAAGACGAGAGTTCGTAGTACATGCTCTTGACATCTGACTACCGAGACTACGGCCCCTTGGCGCTTTTCTTGTGAATGCCGCCGAATTGTGACCGGCTGTTCGGTCTGCCCGTGGGGACGATAGGGCTTTCGCGGCCTGTTAGCTTCTCGCTTGCAAGAGGTCTGGATGTGTAGGCGTGTCACAAACGCGATACCAACCAGCAACACAGCCGCGACCACCGACATGCAGCACTGGAGACACCACGCCAGCTGTCGAGGCCCGCGCACACCGCAGAGCAACGAATCGGCACAGAATGCACTATGGATGACAAGGCCGGAGGTCCCCGCAAGGAGCTCGGTGGCTGCCCAGATTCGAGGTTGATCGTGGGCCAGGGTTTACGGTGACGACGCTGGAGGCTTACAGGACCAACCACACGCCATACCGGCACAAGCTGAAGTCCCTGACGATCTCGGCGGCACTCCTCGCCGTTGAGACGGTCAGTCTTCTTGTGCTGGCTGTGCTGATTGCGCGGGCTTAGCCTCCCTGGTCAGCACGACTCTCGGCCCAGGCTTCACCCCTAGCAGCGGGTTGACCGGCGGGGCGGGCTCAGTCGTTAGGACCGGCGTGTCAGCGGGCGCTGGAGTGATGGTGGAGGGAGTGGGCGTTGTGTTCGGCTGATCTGCCTGCGGCGGAGTGGGATCAGTCTGGGTCGGTTCGTCAGCCATGTACGGACTGACTCTCTGCCTTTGGCAACGCCACCAAATAGGTACTTGGCCTAACGCCCGGGGGAACCCGCCCCCGACGAGGGACCGGTTGTGGATGGAGGAACACTTCCGATCTCAACGCCGCTGGGCGATTCACCCATGACGGTAACTCCGACTCCAAGGTGAGGGCCGGATGCGCCGGTGACGATAGTGTCCTGATGCATATGACTGACGCTGGTCACGCCGGGGTCGCCGCTCACGTCTGTTGCCCCTGAAACGCAAAGCAACGCCCCCGCGTCAACTCCGCTGACCGCCGCAGGGTTCCCGAAGACTTGACATACACAAATCCGTGTAGGTAGACTGCGGAGCGAGCCGGTCGTTGGACCGGCCGGCCGGAGGGGCGGCCGTCAGACGACGGTTGAAGGAGCGCCCCGTGGCCCAACTGAAGGGACTCGTCGACAACTGGATCCTGCTCGCGCAGGGACTGATCGGATCCATTGGTGCTTTAGCGTTTTTGATCGCGTTCATGTACAAGATCGTCGCCGTCGACCCGCGCAGTGTCATGGAGGCCAAGCGCTGGATCGGGCGCATCGTGTTCGGCACCGTCGGCGTCGAGGTGGCCGGCACGCTGACGCACGCGATTATCGCGAGCATCCCGGGCGGTGTCCACTGACGTGTCGATCATCAACGGCATCACCAATGCCGGCCATGCGATCACGGACCCGGTCGGCTTTCTCCTCTCATCGCTGATGGGACTGCTCGGCCATTTCATCTCCGTGGCGCGCGTCGACATGGGCGGCGTGCTCGACCGCTTCCTCTTTCGCACTGTCGATCCCACGGTGACAGGCAACAGGCCGCTGACCGCCAACCCCAACATCGCCAATCTCAACCTCGGCCTCGCGGTCGCGGTCGACGCGATGATCGGTCTGGTCGTCCTCCTGACCTCGCTGCGCAGCATCTTCGAGCGCTCGATGCGATCCAAGTACGACCTCAAGGTGATCATCCCGAGGATCCTTCTCGCCATCGTTCTCGCCCACGCCTCGTTGCTGTTCATGCAGATGGCGATCGACCTCAACAACGCGCTCGGCAGCGTGGCGCTGTCACTCGGGGGCCCTCTGAACGGCGACAGCCTGCCGTGGTCGCGCCGGAGACGATCGCGCGGCTCGTCACTGGCGAGGACCTGTTCCAGGCCGTCCTCAGCGTCGCCCTGATCGCGGCGATGGCGATCCTGGTGCTCACGTACGTCATCCGCACCGCGCTGCTCAACGTCCTGATCGTCACCGCCCCGCTCGCTGCGCTTCTCAGCGTGGTGCCCGACACGCGCAGCCACGCCCGCAGCTGGTTGCGACTCTTTGTCGGGACCGTGTTCATGCAGGCGGTGCAGCTGATCATCATGCGCGTCGCCGTCACCACGGAATTCGACTCCAACGGCGGTGTCATCACTACCGTCTACGCGCTGGCGACACTCTGGCTGCTCCTCAAGGTCCCCGGAGCGATGAGCACCGGGACGCATCTCGAGAGCAAGGCGCACACCATGCTGCACACCCTCGAACGATCGGCGAAGCACGCCCTGATGCCAGCCCATCACGCACCGCGCAAGGCGGCGTGAGTCGCCCCCATGACCATTGCCAACCATCAACCAACCGCACCCACTGGAGGAGTCACAGCCATGATCAACCGCGTCATCCTGGTCGGCAATCTCACCCGCGACCCCGAGGCCACCACCGGGCCGGCCACCACTCTTGCGCGAATGCGCATCGCCACCAACTCGTTGTGGCGCGACGCCGACGGCAATCGCCAGGAGAGCGCCGAATTCCACAACGTCGTGGCATTCGGCAAGCTCGGGGAGATCTGCGCGAGCTACTGCGTCAAGGGCCGGCGCGTGTACATCGAGGGACGGCTGCGCACCCGTGAGTACGACGGCAGCGACGGCCTCCGGCGGCACACCACCGAGATCGTCGCCGAGACCATGAAGCTGCTCGATCGTCCGCGCGCGGAGGATGAGCCGGCGCAGGGTGACGACGCCACCCTCGGCGCCGATGGGACCGGAGTTGGGGAGGTCGAATCGGGCAACGGCGAGCACGCCCGCTAGGGCCGGCGACTGGAGGCCACGGCGGCCTCCTGACCGCGGAAGCTCAGGCCCCCTGCGGGACCCCCTTGCCGAGCCGTGTGACCAGGTCGTCGAGGATCTTGTCCTGGGCCTGCAGGTGGGCCTGGAGCTGCAGGCACTCGTGGAGGATGGCCTCGGCGTCGCTGTACGTCTGTTCCGAGCGCTTGTCGGCGGCGCGTGCCTGCACGTTCTGGCCCACGATGATGATCGGCAGCAGGACCAACTGCAGGAAGGTCTGTGCGATCCAGGCGACGATGATGATCTTGTCGCCGCTCTGGATGGCTGAGGGGAAACTCACCAGTGCCAGGAGCGTGAAGATGTACGCCGCCCACATCGTGCCCACGACGGTGGTGATGAAGACCCCGATCTTGGCGTT
>CATPAP010000283.1 GCA_955651875.1 Candidatus Dormiibacterota bacterium | reverse complement strand
TGGCACAGGCGGCAATGGGACTACTGGGACGTGGTGAGCGGGAACGCCCGCGTCGTCCTCGTCGATCTGAGGCCTGAGTCACCCACCTGCGGAACGATTCACACTCTCATCCTCGGCCAGAACAGCCCGCGGATGGTGGCCATACCACCCCTGGTTGCACACGGCTATCAGTGCCTCGGCCTTGAGGATGTGCAGCTGGTCTACTACGTCACCGAGCCCTACGATCCCGCCGATCCCGACGAGGGCCGCATCCCCTGGGACGATCCACGGATCGGGTTCGACTGGCGGATCGAGAACATTTGATGGCCCGCCCGAGGCGCGGTGAGAGCCGATGAGATTGCTGGTCCCCGGAGGCGCCGGCTTCATCGGCAGCGAGTTTGTGCGCCAGACCGTCGCCAACCACCCCGTCGACACCGTGGTGGTGCTGGACAAGCTCACCTATGCGGGCAACCTGCACAACCTCGATCCCGTCGCCGGGCACCCGAACCTCAGCTTCGTGCACGGTGACATCTGCGACGCCGAGCTGGTGTCGCATCTGGCCGCCGGTGCCGACGCCGTGGTGAACTTCGCCGCCGAGTCGCACGTCGACCGGTCGCTTGAGGCGCCCGGCCAATTCATCCAGACCGACGTCTACGGGACGTACGTCCTCCTCGAGGCTGCTCGTCGTGCCGGCCACGGCCGTTTCCTCCAGGTGTCCACCGACGAGGTCTACGGCGACGTCGCCGAGGGAGCCAGCGCAGAGACCGACCCGCTCCGGCCGCGCAGTCCCTACTCGGCGAGCAAGGCGGGCGCCGAGTTGATGGTGTGGGCTTACCGCGCTTCGTACGACATGCCGGTGGTGGTCACACGTGGGTCGAACACCTACGGCCCCTACCAGTACCCCGAGAAGATCATCCCGCTGTTCATCACCAACGCCATCGACGACCTGCCACTGCCCATCTACGGTGATGGCAGCGCGGTGCGCGACTACCTGCACGTGTCCGACCATGCCCGTGGCATCGACACAGCCCTCAGGTTCGGTACGCCCGGCGAGGACTACAACATCGGCCACGGCGGCGAGACCTCCGGCATCGAGGTTGCCGACCGCGTGCTCGCGGCGCTGAGCAAGCCGGCGTCGCTGAAAGAGCATGTCAGCGATCGCCTCGGACATGACCACCGTTACGCGCTCGACACCCTGAAGTTGCGCGCTCTTGGCTGGCAACCCCAGGTGGGCTTCGGTGGTGGCCTCGAAGACACGGTCAGCTGGTACCGGGACAATGAGCCCTGGTGGCGGCCTCTGAAGTCCGGCGAGTTCTGGGACTTCTACCGACGCAACTACAAACCACTGCGGGCAGCGACTGGACAGGTGTCGTGAAGCTGCTGCTCACCGGCGGCAACGGACAGCTCGGCACCGAGCTGTACGCGACCGCGACGGCGGCGGGACACGAGGTCCGTGCCACGGATCGTACAGATTGCGACATCACCGATCCCGCCCGGGTCCGGCAGGTGCTCGCCGAGACCGCGCCCGACGCGCTGGTCAACTGCGCGGCGTGGACCCGGGTGGATGCGGCCGAGGCGGACGCCGACGATGCCTTTCGCATCAACGCGCTGGGAGCCCGCGTGTTGGCGTCCGCATGCGCCGCGCGCAGCGTTCTCATCGTGCACATGAGCACCGATTACGTGTTCGGAGGTGACGCAGCCACACCGATCGACGAGTGGCAACCCGCTCATCCGCGATCGGTGTACGGGGCCAGCAAGCTCGCCGGCGAGGTGGAGGTACGCAACGTCGCCCCCCGCCACAAGATCGTGCGCACGTCGTGGCTCTACGGCCGGGACGGCCCCAATTTCGTGCTCGCCATGTTGCGCGCGAGGCACCAGGGTCGTGCGCTGAGAGTGGTCTCGGACCAGGTAGGCGGCCCGACCTGGACCGGACACCTGGCGCCCGCATTGCTGCGCCTCATCTCCCGGGATCTGCCGGGCACCTACCACCTCAGCAACTCCGGGGCGGTCAGCTGGCACGGCTTCGCTGAGGCCATCTTCGCCGCCGCCGGTGGCTCCCCAGGAGTCACCGCAATCCCCACGTCAGAGTACCCGGCGGCTGCCCTTCGGCCGGCGTACTCGGTGCTCGACAACCGCGTCTGGCGCCTCTTGGGCGAGGCCCCGCTTCCTCACTGGCGCGACGCCCTGCATGAATACCTCCATCGACTCCGCGCGCAGGGCATGCTGGGCGCGTAGTGCGTCGTCAGGCCGCCGTCGCGATCGCCCGTGACTGACGCATTCGCCGACGACGCCGGCACGATCCGCCGCGAGAGGGTGCGCATCGTCGTGCCGCGGTACGGGGAGGCGGTTGTGGGCGGCGCAGAGAGCGCGATGCGCAGGCTCGGCCACGCCCTCGCCGCGCGAGGCTGGGACGTCCAGGTGTGGACGACGACCGCGCTCGACGAGGCGGGCTGGACAAATGGCTTCGCACCAGGGGTGGAGCGCGACGGCACCGTCGAGGTACGCCGCTTTCGCGTCGAGAGCGGCCGCCGTATATGGCCCTTTCGCCAGCTGTCGCGAGCCGTGTACCACCTTCCTCGCCCGCTGCGACCGGAACGTCTGTGGGCGGTCGCCCAAGGACCGTATGCGCCCGAGCTGGTGCGCGCGCTGTCGCGTGCGGAGCCCGTGCCGACGCTCTTCTCGCCGTACCTCTTCCACCCCACGCTCTACGGTCTGCCCGCCGCGCCGCACCCGCGCTTCCTCTGCCCCGCCGCGCATGACGAGCCGGCGCTGCGACTTGGTGTGGTCCGCCGCACGGTGATGGCGGCCGATGCTCTGTGGTTCCACAGTCCCGAGGAGCGTGACCTGTTGGTGAGCGTCCACCCGCAGGCAGAGCATCGGCTGTCGCGGTGCGGGGTCGTCGGCGTCGATGCGCCCAAGAGCATCGACGCCGCTGCCTTCGCGATCCGTCACGGCATCGGCGGACCCTACTTGTACTACGGCGGGCGTGTCGCAGGCGGCAAGGGCTTCGAGCAGATGCTGGCGGGGGCACAGCAGCTGCACAGGTCACACCCCCACGTGTCGCTCGTGCTCAGCGGTGACGCAGGTGATCTGGCCGGCCCGCCCTGGGTGCGCAGCCTCGGGCACGTCGACGAACTGGAGCGGTGGGAGGCGATTGCTGGCGCGGTCGCCGTAGTGGTCCCTGGTTCACTCGAATCGCTGTCGCTGCTCGCTCTTGAGGCCTGGACGATGGGCCGCCCGTGCCTGCTCAACGCGGCGTCAGCAGTGCTCGCCGGGCACGCTGCCCGCAGCGGTGGAGGAGTCACCTTCGCCGGTGCGCCGGAACTGGCGCGGGGGGCGGCGGAGCTCATCGACCACCCCGAGCGTGCCGCCGCCATCGGCGCAGCCGGGCGTGCCTACGTCAGAGCCACCTACGGATGGGACCTCGCCGAGCAGCGCCTGCGCGAGCTGATCGCGGCCACGACGTGATCAGGTACGTGATCGATGGGCGGTCGCTGCAGGACGGTTCGGCGGTCCGCGGTATCGGCACGTACTTGCGCGGCCTGCTCGCCGGCCTGGAGTCGCTGGGGGTCAGCAAGGACGTCAGCCTCATGCTCGAACGCGGATCGCCGCTACCTCCAACGCTGGTGAGCGCAGGGTTCACGACTCATCCTTCGCGTCTGCTCCCAGTCAACCGCCACCTGCGCGCGCTTCTCGATCCGCTTCAGGTCAGCCGCGCTCTTCGAGCACAGCCGCCCGAGCTGTACCACGCCGTCGAGTACGCCCAGCCACTGTTGCCCCGCATCCCCGTGGTGGTCACCGTCCACGATCTCATCCCTTTCGTGATGCCCCGCCTCTATCCGTGGCTTCACCGTGAACGGGCGTTGGCGATGCGGCAGCTCCGCCACGCCGACGCAGTCATCGCCGTCTCCCACTCGACGGCCGACGACCTTGAGCGGATCGCGGGCGTGGACCGCAGCCGGATCACCGTGATCGGCGAAGGCGTCACGCTGCCCAGCAGGATGTCGGACGCACAGTTGACCAAAGTAAAGCAGCGGCTGCATCTTCCTGACCGGTTCGTGCTCGCCGTCGGGACCTTCGATCCGCGCAAGCGCATCGGGGCCCTCACCAGCGTGGTGCGTAGGCTGCGTGCTGACCATGACGTCGCCCTGGTCATCGCCGGCTTCCAGGGCAGCTTCGCTGCTGCCGTGCAGAGGAGCGTGCGCGACGCACGAATCGACACTGTGACGCGAGTGGTTGGCCATGTCACCGACGAGGACCTCGTGGCCCTCTATCAGTTGGCGGAATGCCTCATCTTCACGTCCGCGTACGAGGGATTCGGCCTGCCACCGCTCGAGGCCATGGCGGCCGGTACGCCCGTCGCCGTCTTCGACAACTCCTCCCTCGCGGAGGTTGTCGGTGACGCCGCCCTCCTCGTCGAGGACGGCCGCATCCCGGCGATGGCCGACGCTGTGAGTTCGCTTCTCGGCGACCCGCAGGAACGTCAACGACGCGCTGTCATGGGCCGCGCTCGCGCCGCCCGCTTCACCTGGGACCGCGCCGCACAGGCCACCTTGAGCGTGTACTCAGAGGTTCTCGCAAGCAGCTGACGGCTCTGGTGTGCGGATCGCGTGCTTGCGACACCGCGGTATCATGCGCTGTCCATCCGGCGACCTCAGTCGCTCGACGCGCGGCGCGCGACTGCGCCCACCATCGTCCAGAGGAGAACTCGCGTGCCCGGCACAGCCCTCATCACCGGCGTGACCGGTCAGGACGGAACATACCTTGCTCAGTTGCTGCTCTCCAAGGGGTATCACGTCTACGGGCTGGTCCGCGGTCAGAACAATCCGCGGCTCGAGGCGGTGGGGCGTCTCTGCCCAGGCATCGAGTTCATGGAGGGCGACCTGCTCGACCACTCCTCACTCGTGGCAGCGCTCGAGGCCGCGCAACCGACGGAGGTGTACAACCTCGGCGCCATCAGTTTCGTGGGTCTCAGCTTCAAGCAGGCGCTGCTCACCGGCGAGGTCACCGGCCTCGGCGTGGTTCGGGTGCTCGAGGCAATTCGTTCCGTGAACCCGGCGATTCGCCTGTATCAGGCCTCGAGCAGCGAGATGTTTGGCAAGGTGCGTGAGACCCCGCAGACCGAGCTCACCGCGTTCCATCCGCGCTCGCCGTACGGCGTGGCCAAGGTCTACGGCCATCACATCACGGTCAACTATCGTGAGAGCTATGGCATGTTCGCTTGTAGCGGCATCCTGTTCAACCACGAGTCACCGCGCCGTGGCCTGGAGTTCGTGACCCGAAAGATCACCAATGCCGCGGCCAAGATCAAGCTCGGCCTGCAGAAGGAGCTTCACCTCGGCAACCTCGACTCACAGCGGGATTGGGGCTTTGCCGGTGATTACGTTGAGGCAATGCACCTCATGATGCTGCAGCCGGAACCAGACGACTTCGTCATCGCCACCGGCGCCACCCACAGTGTTCGCGAGTTCTGTGAGATCGCGTTCTCGCACCTTGGGCTCAATTACCGCGACCACGTGGTCAGCGACGATGCGCGGTTTCTTCGTCCCGCAGAGGTCGATCTCCTGATCGGCGACGCCTCCAAGGCCAAGCGGGTCCTCGGCTGGCAGCCGCGGGTGCCGTTCGGCGAGCTCGTCACCATGATGGTCGACGCTGATCTCGCTGCCCAGCAAAAGATCATGAGGATCGAGGCAGCGGGCTGAGGGCGCGGGGGGACGGCCCGCCCACCCCCGCAGGCGGCTGAGCAGGCGGTGTTTGAACCCACCATCGGGAGGGTAGTCTGGTAGGGACCGGTCCGATTCCCGGTCCGAGGAATGCCATGCGACCCCAACTCACCAGCAGTCCCGACGTCTTCGATCGTGCCCGCACGTTTGCCCGTGAACGGGGCATGCCCGTCTACATCAGCGACGGCGAGGTGGTCACCGAGCGCCCTGCGAAGACCACCGCGATGGTCTGGCCGAACGGCAGCGTCACCTGGGGCAACGCCTCCGGGTCGGATCGACGCGATCGGCGCCGCGCCGCCTGACCAGCCGGCCCGTCACTCCTTCTCGGTGACGGTGTACTCGAGGTAGGCGCCGAACATGAGCCTGGTCTGCGCCTCGAGCGCAGGGATGACGCTCAGGGCAAGGC